>JBBSRE010000100.1:0-9039 GCA_038243365.1 Burkholderiales bacterium
AGATTCCGAGTCTTTTTAAGTGGATCCTGCGGGGTCAGGCTGCCTTGGCCGAAGGCCATGGCAGCGAGTTGAAGTACACCACATCGGGTGTTCGAGCCTGCAGGCTCGAGTGCGGCCTGCGGGTGTTGTAGAACTCGATGTACCGGCCGATTCCGGTTCTCGCCTGGCTCACGCTTTCGTAGGCGTGCAGGTACACCTCCTCGTACTTGATCGAGCGCCACAGCCGCTCGATGAACACGTTGTCGCGTCAGCAGCCCTTGCCGTCCATCGAGATACGGACGCCGTGGTCGGCGAGCAAGCCGGTGAAGGCCGCACTCGTAAATTGGCTGCCCTTATCGGTGTTGAATATCTCGGGCGTGCCGTATCGCGTAATCGCCTCCTCGACAGCGTCGGTGCAGAATTCGGTGTCCATCGAGATCGACTCTCGCCAGGCCAGCACCCGGCGGCTGTACCAGTCGATCACCGCCGCCAAGCGGGCGTTTCCCTTGGCCATCGGGATGTAGGTGATGTCCATGGCCCAGACCTGGTTGGCCTGCCCGATCGGCAAGTACCTCAGAAGGTAGGGGTAGATCTTGTTGCCCGGCTGCTTCTTGCTGGTGTTGGGTTTGCGGTAGAGCGCCGTGATGGCCATGCGGCGCATCAGCGTGCTCACGTGCTCACGTGCTTGCGGCCCACCGTGATCTGTTCACCGCGCAACAGGTCGCGCAGCATGCGGCTCCGGCGAACGGCAGTTCCAGGTGCAGGTCGTCGATACGGCGCATCAGGCAGAGGTCGGCTTGGTTGACCGGCTCGGGCTGGTAGCACGCCGCACCGCGACTGATGCTCACGAGTTCGGTCTGACGCCTTTGGCGGTAGATCGCGGCTTCTATCGATCATCGCTTTGCGCTCAGCACGCCGCCCTTGATGAGCGCGCCTTCCAAAAAATCATTCTCCAGCGCCAATTGGCCGATCTTGGCGTGCAGCGCCTTCAGGTCAATCGTAGGTTCTGCTGCCGATGACTCACCGCCAAAGACATCAGCCGCTCTGGTGAGCAGTTGATTCTTCCAGTCAGTGATCTGGTTGGGGTGCACGTCATGCTGCTGTGCCAGCTCGGCCAGCGTCTTGTCGCCTCGAACGGCAGCCAATGCCACTTTGGCCTTGAATACCGCTGAGTGCGTGCGGCAGGGTCTTCTGCTCATCATTGCTCCAATCTTCACAGGCGAGGTCCTCGCCTTGAGGAGCCGTTTCCACGCTTATCGGGGTGTTCAGATTTCCGGGGCCGGCTCTCTTGCTCAGCGGGCCGCAACAGCAATGTTGCGGCCCGTTTGCATTGGTGCGTTGCGCTATTGTTCGAGGTTCGTGAGCCGTTTGGCTTCCAAGAGCCAGTGGTAGGCAGAAGCACAGTTTATGCGGGTAGCCGGTTGTGGCCCACCCCAGCGTTCGGAGGCCAGCGGAGATCCGTCTCTCCAGGCGATGGAGCTGCGAGAGTTGCACGCGCTCGCGCCATGATGGAATAGCGACATGGACAAGCACTATCTCACCTCTCTCTTTGCGCCCGAATCGGTGGTCGTTTTTGCCGGCACTGACGAAGAATCGAATCCGCTGAATGTGCAGGGCGGCGCCTTGAGAAATGCGCTGCGCAGCCAGAAATTCGGCGGACGAATGATGTTCTTGGACATCGCTACCAGCGGAACGCTGGCCGATCTTGCCCAGGCGCGTGCGGATCTGGCCGTAATTGCGCTGCCACCCGGAGAGGTTGCTTCTGCCCTTGCTCTGGCCGCGCGCATGGGATGCCGGGCAGCGCTGGTGGTCGGCAACGGGATCGCCTCCGAGGAGGCCGCCGCCCTCGCCAAGATTGCCCAGCGGGAAGGTATTCATCTGCTGGGTCCCAACAGTCTGGGCATGCAGCGGCCGGCCCTGGGCCTTAACGCAAGTCTTGCTGGCCCGTTGGCGCAGACGGGGTCGTTGGCATTGGTATCTCAATCCGGGGCGTTGACGGCCTCCATGCTTGACTGGGCCAAAACGAACGCCGTAGGTTTTTCGTCGGTGGTCTCGCTCGGACCCAATACTTCAGTGGACATTGCGCAGGTGCTGGATTTCTTGGCCAGCGATCCTCAAACCCACAGCATCGTGGTTTATCTGGAAGGCATCGGGAACGCCCGCAGATTCGTCAGCGCTTTGCGCTCCGCCGCCAACGCCAAACCTGTGGTGGTACTGAAGGCTGGTAGGCGTCCTGCAGGTAACGCTGCGGCGCAGACGCACAGCGGTGCGATTGTCGGTAGCGATGACGTTTTCGATTCGGTCCTGCGCCGTGCAGGGGCGGTCCGCGTTCGCTCATTTGTGGAGCTTTTTTCTGCATCCAAATGCCTGGCGTCGCGCTACCGCCCTGTGGGACGACGTTTGGCAATCGTTACGAATGGAGGCGGCCCCGGTGTGCTTGCTGCAGACTGGGTCAACGAGATTCGCCTGGAGCTCGGTGTGCTGTCGAAGGAGTCGGTCGCCGCCTTGCAACCGCAATTGCCCGCATTGGCGTCTCTCTGTGATCTGGTGGATCTGTCCGAAGATGCCAGCGCCGAACACTTCCGTCTGGCAGTCGAAACCGCCAGCCGCGACCGGCAGATCGACGGCGTACTGGTGATCTATTCGCCCAAGATAGGCGGCGATGCGGAAGAAGTAGCGCGCGCCATGGCAGACGTCAAACGCCATATGAACAAGCCGCTGCTCGCCTGCTGGATGGGCGACAGTTCCGTCGTGCCGGCGCGCGGTGTTTTGCGCGATGCTTCCATCCCCAACTTCCGCACGCCAGAGGCGGCGGTTGGCGCCTTCGGCAACATTGCGTCGTTTTACCAAAACCAGCAACTGCTGCAGCAAACACCTCCGCCGCTGACGCATCTCGCCAAGCCGGATATCGAAGGTGCACGCCTGGTGATTGAAGGCGTGCTTGCCGAACGGCGCAACGTGCTGACGGAGATGGAATCCAAGACGCTACTTGCCGCGTTCCATATTCCGGTAACCAAGACGATCTTGGCGCGCAGCGCCACGGAAGCCATGATGATCGCCACGCAGCTAGGTTTTCCCGTGGCGCTCAAGATCGAGTCGCCAGACGTCACGCACAAATCTGATGTGCAAGGCGTGGCGCTCAATGTGATGAATGGCGCGACAGCGCGCGACACCTACACGGAGATGGTGCAGCGGGTTGCACAGCACCTGCCGCAAGCGCGCATCAACGGTGTCACTGTACAAAAAATGGCGCGTGCCCAGCGCGGCCGCGAGGTGTGCATTGGCATGGTCACCGACGAGCCGTTCGGCCCCGTCATCACTTTTGGCGCCGGTGGCACGATGATTGAACTCATCGATGACCGCGCCATGGAGCTGCCCCCACTTAACCAGTTCTTGGCGCGTCACTTGATTGCTCGCTCACGCGTCTCCGAGACCCTGGGCGAATGGCGCGGCGCCACTGCGGCTGACAAGATCGCCATCGAGCAGGTGTTGCTGCGCGTCTCGGAGATGGCTTGCGAACTTCCGCAGTTGCGAGAAATGGACATCAATCCTTTGATCGTGGATGCGTCCGGCGCCGTGGCGGTGGATGCCCGCATCGTAGTGGGCCGCTCGCCCCACCAAGGCAGCGGTGGGGCGCAGTACGGCCACCTCGCGATCCTGCCTTACCCTGCACGGTTTCGACAGCTGTGGCCGTTTCCAGGTGGCGGCGAATACACGATTCGCCCGATCCGTCCGGACGACGCCCAGATGCTCCAGCACCTGATGCAAGGCCTCTCTCCCGAAAGTCGTTACTTCCGTTTTGTCTCATCCATGGCGCAGTTGCCGCCGAGCATGCTGGCGCGCTTTACCCTGATCGACTACGACCGTGAAATGGCGCTGGTGGCCGTCTGCAAGGAGCGCACCGTGGGCGATGACGGCAGCGTGACTGAGACCGAGAAGATTGCTGGTGTGTCCCGGTATGTCACCAATCCAGACCAGATCAGCTGCGAATTCGCATTGGTGGTGGCGGATGGTTTTAGCGGCCGTGGAATCGGTACGCGCCTGATGCTCAGCATCATGGACGTCGCGCGTGAACGCGGCCTCAGCCAGATCGAGGGCCTTGTGCTGGTCAACAACCCTGCCATGCTCAAGCTGATGCGAAGCCTAGGATTCACGGTTCAATCGTTCGGCGAAGACCCTGATTTCAAATTGGTAACGCATGCGCTTTGATAGGTGCTGCTCCATTCTGGGGAGCCGAATGCGCTGCCAGAGCGGCACGTCCGGATATGAAGGGCTTTTGCATTAACCGATCGTCATCAGGCTGGCATTGCCGCCCGCAGCGGCGGTGTTCACGCTCAGAGAACGCTCGTGCACCAAGCCATCAAGTACCAGTTGGGTACTGCCTGGGGCTAAGCCCTGCAGCAGCACGATCGCGCCGGGGCGATCGGCCAGAAGCCTACCTGTAGCGATCAGCTCGTCAGGCGTTCCATGTTGCAGAACCGCCTGCACACGGGCGTCCCGAGCTGCAGATCCGGCAATCCAGTCGATTGACGCCTGCACTCCGTCGGGCAAGCCCCTGAGCAGTTCGCCCGACAAAACGCCTTGCCAGACTGCCTTAGAGCCAACTGCCAAGACGGCGGCCAGCTGTGTCAGCAAATCCTTTTCTTCCTCGGCAAGGCATGCGATCCAGGCGCGCGGAACGACGGAGTAGACATTGCGCTCACCAGTGGGGCCTGGCAGGGCACGTGAAATGCCTGCGGGTGACTGTGCGGCAAAGCGCTCGCACACTTCAGACAGGCCGGTGCGTCCGCTCTGCTCGGCCCAAGCCTGCAACTGGGCCAGCACAGGTGATGCCGCAGCCGCAGCCTCAACGGCTTCGCCAGCGATCTGCTCGCGCGCACTGTTCAGTGGTTGCGCCACCAGCCGGCGCAAATACAGCGGACCGCCCGCTTTGGGTCCTGTGCCAGACAGACCTTCACCACCAAAGGGCTGCACGCCCACCACTGCGCCGACCATGTTCCGATTCACATAAGCGTTGCCAGCATGCGCGCGGCCCAGCACCTGGGTGATGGTTTCGTCGATTCGGGTATGTACCCCCAGCGTGAGGCCATATCCCGTCGCGTTGATGTCTTCCAGAAGCTGGGGTAAGGCGGTGCGTGCAAAGCGCACCACATGCAGAACAGGGCCAAACACTTCACGCTTCAAATCGCCAATGCGCTTGATCTCGATCAGGGTGGGCGGCACGAAGGTGGCATCGCGCACGGTGAGGGTGGTCGCCTGGAAGACCTCGCAGCCTTGCGCCTTCATCGCATCGATGTGGCTGTTGATGCCGGTCTGCGCTTCGGCGTCGATGACGGGCCCGACATCGGTTGCGAGAAGCGCTGGGTCTCCCATGCGCAGTTCCTGCATGGCGCCGCGCAGCATTGGCATCAGATGCGGCGCCGCGTCGTCCTGAATGCACAGCACGCGCAGGGCAGAGCATCGCTGCCCTGCGCTGTCGAAGGCGGAACCGAGAATGTCGATCACGGCCTGCTCTGCCAGTGCTGATGAGTCCACGATCATGGCGTTCTGCCCACCGGTTTCTGCAATGAGCGGCACCGGCTTGCCGTTGGAACTCAAGCGGGACGCCAAGGTTTGTTGAATCAACCTCGCCACCTGCGTGGAGCCAGTGAACACGACGCCTGAAACGCGCGTATCCGCCACCAAGGCCGCGCCCACCGTCTCGCCCCGCCCCGGCAGCAACTGCACCGCCGCAGGGGGGACGCCTGCCTGCCAGAGCATGCGAACCGCTTGCGCTGCAATCAGCGGGGTTTGCTCGGCAGGCTTGGCGATCACGCAATTGCCTGCGGCCAAAGCCGCGCTCACTTGACCGAGAAAAATCGCTAGAGGAAAATTCCATGGACTGATGCACAGCACGGTTCCGAGCGGCTCCGGTTGATCGCCCGCCAAGGCGATTGAGGCTTGCAGCGTCTGCGAGGCCGCTGCCGTCTGCATCGCGTAGTAGCGCAGAAAATCGACGGCTTCTCGCACTTCGGCAACCGCGTTCGCCGCGCTCTTGCCTGCTTCGCGCATGAGGACGGCCATCATCGCGTGCATCTCGCCTTCAAGCAGATCTGCTGCCCGGCGCAGCGTGTCTGCACGGTCAACAGGGGACAATTGACGCCACGCCGCGCCTTGCGCTTGTGCGAGAGAAAGGGCTTGCTCTACGGTCGCGAGGGAGGCTTCTTGTACTTGGCCCACAACGTCTTGGTGGCTTGCCGGGTTGCGTACCAGCGTAGCAGGGGGAAGTTCATGGTCGACTTCATTGGCCAGCATCGGACCGGCAAACAGCTCACTGCGTCGGGAGGCTTGCAGCGCATCGTCGATCTGCTCCAGCACCGCTTCGCTTGCCAAGTCTAGCCCTTCAGAATTTCGCCGACGATCACCGTACAACGCCAGCGGGTGGGAAATGCGCGGATGCGGCAAGCCCACCGCGCCCTCTGCAGCAGCTTCTGCGTCCACGGTGTCCACCGGGTCGCGCACCAGCTCATCGATGGAGATGCTCGAGTCCGCAATGCGGTTGACAAACGAGGTGTTGGCGCCGTTCTCCAGCAGGCGCCTTACCAGGTAGGCGAGCAGCGTTTCATGCGTGCCCACAGGCGCGTACACGCGGCAGGGCCGGCCCAGTCCGCCCTCAGATACAGGGCGCACCACTTGTTCGTACAGAGGCTCGCCCATGCCGTGCAAGCACTGAAATTCGTACTGGTGCGACTGGTATGTGGCGGGGTTGGCCATCTCATAAACGGCCGCCAAGGTGTGCGCGTTGTGCGTGGCGAACTGCGGATAGACCGCGTCCGGCGCCGTCAGCAGTTGACGTGCACAGGCGAGGTACGAAACGTCGGTGTGCGACTTGCGCGTATAGACGGGAAATCCGCTCAGGCCCTCTACTTGAGCGCGCTTGATCTCGCTGTCCCAGTAGGCGCCCTTGACCAGTCGAATCATCAGCCGGCGCTCGGTTTTGCGTGCCAGGGCAATCACCTCGTCGATGACTGCTGGGCAACGCTTTTGGTACGCCTGAATCACGAAGCCCAGACCATCCCAGCCGCGCAGGGTGTCCTCTTGGCACAGGCGTTCCAGCAAGTCGAGCGAAATTTCCAGGCGGTCGGCTTCTTCGGCGTCAATGTTCAGGCCAATGTCGTACTTGCGCGCCAGCACCGCGAGCGAGAACAGTACAGGATAGAGCTCTGAGTGCACCCGTGCGATCTGTGCACGTGCATAGCGTGGGTGCAGGGCGGAAAGCTTGATGGAGATGCCAGGACCTGCGTGAATGCCGCGCCCGGCCGCCGCCCGCCCAATTTCATGGATGGCATCTTGGTAGGACTTCAGGTAGCGCTCCGCGTCCCGCTGCGTCAGGGCGGCCTCGCCCAGCATGTCGTAGGAAAAACGGAAACCGCGCGCTTCGCGCGACTTGGCGCTGCTCACTGCCTGCGCAATGGACTCGCCGGTGACAAACTGCTCTCCCATCATGCGCATTGCCATGTCCACGCTCTTGCGAATCAGCGGCTCACCGCCCTTGGCGGTCAGGCGTGCCAGCACAGAGGACAGCGTTTTTTCGCTGTGGGTGGCCACCAGTCTGCCGGTCAATAAAAGGCCCCAAGTAGCAGCGTTAACGAAGAGCGAAGGGCTCTTGCCAAGGTGCGCCTCCCATTGACCACTGCCGATCTTGTCGCGAATGAGTGCATCCCGGGTGGCCTTGTCCGGAATGCGCAGCAACGCTTCCGCTAGGCACATCAGCGCCACGCCTTCTTGCGACGACAGGCAAAACTCCTGAAGAAGCCCCTGCACCAGACCGTTGCGCCCGGTGCCATTGCCGCGCTGTCGCAGATGCTGCGCCAGTCGGGCCGCGAGGGTGTGCACGCGCTGGGCAGTTGAAGGGTCTAAACGTGCTTGTTGCAGCAGTGGCGCCAGCGCTTCGGGTTCAGGTGCCCTGCACAAGGATTCAAACGCGCGACGGCCGGGTGGCAACGGCGTCGGGCGCGGTGCAAACGCCGGGGCCAACGGCTCGGCGGCAGAGATCAGGGCAGGGCGGGAGGAGCTCATGGCAGTCTCAAGTGGCAGGGGAATGAGCGGATCTTGCTTGACTTCAGAACGAATAAAATTTCAAAGATTGACGTGTTGAACGAATGAAAAACTAGCATGGCATCGCTTGATAAAGAAATCGACCGGTCTGATCGGAAAATTCTGGCAATCCTGCAGGAAGACGGTCGCATATCCAACTTGCGCCTTTCGGAGCAGGTGGGTTTGTCGCCTACGGCTGTGCTCGCACGGGTCCAGCGGTTGTCCAAGGACGGCTATGTATTGGGTTACGAGGCGCGTCTGAACCCTTTGAAGCTCAAGGCGGCCACGCTGGTGTTTGTCGAGGTGTTGCTGGACCGCACAACGCCCAACGTGTTCGACCAGTTCAATGCCGCGGTTCAGGTGCGTCCTGAAATCATGGAGTGCCATATGGTCGCGGGAGGTTTTGACTACTTGCTCAAAACCCGCACTGCCGACATGAATGCCTACCGGGCTTTCGCAGGGGAGGTGCTGTGGCAGCTGCCTGGAGTGCGGGAAACCCGTACCTACGCGGTAATGGAAGAGGTCAAGCACACCACTCGGTTGCCGTTGGTCTGAGGGCCGGGCGGAGTGCGCCACGGCACGACAGTAGTTGCCCGGGTGTACCTCTGGCGCGGCGCCTTGCATAATTGCCGCCAGATTCATCGACAACGGAGACTTCTCATGCGCGCCCTTCAAGCACTACCCCAAGTCGCTGTCCTGCTTTTGCTGGCTGCAGGCGCCCAGGCGGCCAGCGCCTCCTGCTACATGGTGTACGCGCCCGACAATTCGGTCGTGTTCCGATCGCTGCATGCGCCGGTGGATCTTTCCAAGCCTTTGCACCTCACCTTGCCTGTCGTGGCGCCGGGTGGGCGGCTGGTGTTCTCGCCAGAGAACAACGGCTGCGAGTTCGAATCCGACAAGCTTGAGACACTGCGCAAGATGTCGACCCAGCCCCGGCTAGAGCGAAAGCGCGCGCAGCAACGGCGCAAATTGCGTCGCGCGCGC
>JBBSRE010000101.1:0-8983 GCA_038243365.1 Burkholderiales bacterium
AGCCATAGCCTTCACAAATCGGGCACCCGGTTTTTTCCAGCCACAGCTTGGCCACCGCGCTTTGCACCGCCATGCCGCCACCGACCGAAACCTTGAGGTGGCTCCAATCGACGGTGTCGAAATCGGAGTGGTGGGCCAGCCCGTTGAACAAGGTGTTGACGGCGGGGAAACTGTGAAAGCGGTGCTTGGAAAGCTCCTTGAGCACCGCAGGCAGATCGCGTGGGTTGGGAATGAGGATCGTCTTGCCGCCGGTGCGCATGCTGAGCATCATGTTCACCGTGAAAGCGAAGATGTGGTACAGCGGCAAAGCGCAAATGCTGGTGGGCTGCTCTCCCTGCGGCACGCGGGTCATGGCCGGGGCATTCCACGCCTCGGACTGCAGCACGTTGGCGATCACGTTGCGGTGCAACAGCACTGCGCCTTTGCTGACTCCGGTGGTGCCGCCGGTGTACTGCAACAGGGCAATGTCGTCGGGCTTGATTTCGGGTTGCTTGAGCGCGCCGCGCCTGCCAGTGGCAACGGCATCGTTGAAGCGCACCGCGCCCGGCAAACTCCAGGCGGGCACCATTTTCTTGACGTTGCGCACCACGTAGTTGACAAGCGCGCCCTTGAGGAAGCCCAGCTGGTCGCCCATGGCGCAGACCACCACATGCTTGACCGTGGTGTTAGCGATGCACGATTGCAATGTCGTGGCGAAGTTCTCCAAGATCACCATAGCCTTGGCGCCGGAATCGCGCAATTGATGCTCGAGTTCGCGCGGCGTGTAGAGCGGGTTCACGTTGACCACCACCAGCCCGGCGCGAAGCACCGCCGCCACGGCTACCGGGTACTGAGGCACGTTGGGCATCATCAGCGCGACGCGGTCGCCTTTGGCGAGGCCCAGGCTCTGCAGGTACGCCGCAAACGCGCTGCTGAGCGAATCAGTCTGCGCGTAGCTGATGTCCTTGCCCATAAAGCTGTAGGCCACTTGGTTGGCATGGGTCCGAAAGGCTTCCTCCATCAGTGCCACCAGGGACGGATACTGTCCAGGGTCGATGTCAGCAGGTACACCGGGCGGGTAGCTCTTGAGCCAGTTGCGTTCAGTCATCTCCGGGTCTCCTCATAAGTTATTCACGGCTTTTGAGCCGTGCTATATCGGTTCTGCACGGTCGGTTTTTTCTCGAAAGGAATGCCGGTTCAGGCCTTGAGTGCCACCAACACGTCGTCAAGCATCTTCTTGGCGTCGCCAAACAACATGCGGTTGTTGTCCTTGTAGAAGAGCGGGTTGTCTACGCCCGCATAGCCCGAAGCCATGGAGCGCTTCATCACGATCGAGGTCTTGGCTTTCCATACTTCAAGCACTGGCATGCCCGCGATGGGACTGGTCGGATCATCGAGGGCGCTCGGGTTGACGATGTCATTGGCGCCGATGACCATCACCACGTCTGTGGCCGGGAAGTCTTCGTTGATTTCGTCCATCTCCATCACGATGTCGTAAGGCACCTTGGCCTCGGCCAGCAGCACGTTCATATGGCCCGGCATACGACCGGCGACCGGGTGGATACCAAAGCGCACATTGACGCCGTTGCCGCGCAGGGTTTGGGTAATCTCGAACACGGTGTGCTGCGCCTGGGCCACTGCCATGCCGTAGCCGGGCACGATGATCACGCTCTTGGCCTCGCGCAGCAACTCGGCAGTTTCTGCGGAGCTGATCGGCGTTACCTCGCCTTGCGGCTCAGCGGAATCTCCCTTTTTGGCGACGATGCCGCCGCCAGAGCCGAAGCCGCCAGCGATCACGCTGATGAAGTTGCGGTTCATCGCTTGGCACATGATGTAGGACAGGATGGCACCCGACGATCCCACCAGTGCACCGGTCACGATCAGCAAATCATTGCTGAGCATGAAGCCGGTCGCCGCAGCCGCCCAGCCCGAGTAGCTGTTGAGCATGGACACCACCACCGGCATGTCGGCGCCGCCGATAGCCATCACCATGTGCACACCCAGCAGCAGCGCAATGACCGTCATGGCCAGCAGAGGAATCATGCCGCTCTGAACATCGGGCGCAGCCAGAAATAGCTGACCAAACCAAATCACCAGAAGCACCGCAACCAGGTTGAGCCAGTGGCGCGCAGGCAGTGTCAAAGGCTTGCCACCGATCTTGCCGTTGAGTTTGCCAAAAGCGACGAGCGAGCCTGAGAAGGTCAGCGCGCCAATCAGAATACCAAGGTAAATCTCCACCTCGTGGATGGTTTTCTCTGTGCCCAAAAGCTGAGTCGAAGTATCGACATAGCTGGCAAAGCCCACAATGCAGGCCGCCAAGCCCACCAGGCTGTGCATGAGCGCGATCAGCTCGGGCATCTGCGTCATTTTGACAACCTTGGCCGCATAAAGACCAATGCTGCCACCGATGACCAGCGCACCGACAATCCACGCGATGCCGGACGGACCCACGCGCGGACCAAACACCGTGGCCAACACAGCCAAGGTCATGCCGACCATGCCAAACAGATTCCCGCGTCGCGAGGTTTCCGGATTGGACAGTCCACCCAAGCTCAGGATGAACAGAATGGCAGCGCCGATATAGGCCGCTGTGACGAGACTTTGTGACATGTGCGTGCTCCCTTGCTTGTTCTAGTTTTTGTTTTGCATTTACTTGCGGAACATGGCGAGCATGCGGCGGGTCACGGCAAATCCCCCAAACATGTTGATGGACGTGAGCACTAAAGCGGCAAAGGCCAGCACCAGGATCAGCACGTCTGGCCGGCCGTTGACACCCGCGGTCGGCGGCGCGAACTGCACCAGGGCCCCTATCGCGATGATGCTGGAGATGGCGTTGGTCACGCTCATCAGCGGCGTGTGCAGCGCCGGCTTGACGTTCCATACCACCATGTAGCCAATAAAGCAGGCCAGCACAAACACTGTGAAGTGCCCCAGGAAGGCCGCTGGCGCATAGGCACCAAGGAACCAGAAGACCAGCGCGGCCACGGCAAAGATGATGGCGAGATTCTTGGCCGGAAGCGGGCCAGTGCTGCCGTGGCCACCTTTCTTCACCGCCACTGGCACGGCAGCAGGCTTGTGTACCGGCACGGGTCCGGCTTTGAGCGGCGGAGCGGGCCAAGTGATGGCGCCATCCTTGGTGACCGTGAGGCCACGGATTGCATCGTCCTCCATGTTGACCACGGCCAAGCCATCCTTGGCCTTGCACAGTTCCTCAACCAGGCGCAGCAGGTTGTTGGCATACAGCGTGGATGATTGCTTGGCCAGGCGCGAGGGCAAGTCGGTGTAGCCGACAATGGTCACGCCGTGACGCTCCACCGCCTCGCCGGGCACGGTCAGCTCGCAATTACCGCCTTGTTCTGCGGCCATGTCCACGATGACACTGCCGGGCTTCATCGACTGCACCATCTCGGCAGTGATGAGCTTGGGCGCAGGCTTGCCGGGGATCAGCGCGGTGGTGATGATGATGTCCGCGTCCTTGGCTTGGGCCGCGTACATCTGGCGCTGCGCAGCCTGGAAGCCTTCACTCATCACCTTGGCGTAGCCGCCGCCACCGGCGCCATCTTCTTCGTAGTCGACTTTGACAAACTCGCCGCCCAGCGACTTCACTTGATCGGCTACCTCGGCGCGCGTGTCGTTGGCGCGAACAACAGCGCCCAAACATGCCGCCGTGCCAATGGCGGCCAGACCCGCCACGCCAGCGCCTGCAATGAACACCTTGGCCGGAGGGACCTTGCCCGCAGCGGTGATCTGGCCGTTGAAATAGCGGCCAAACGCATTGGCTGCCTCGATCACTGCACGGTAGCCGCTTACACCTGCGGTCGATGTCAACGCATCCATCTTCTGGGCGCGGCTCAAGGTGCGCGGCAGGCAGTCGATCGCCAGCACCGTGGCGTTCTTGGCCGTGAGCTGCTGCATCAGCTCAGGGTTCTGGGCAGGCCAGACAAAACCGATGAGCGTGCCGCTGTCTCGCATCAGCGCCACTTCGTCGTGGCTGGGCGGGCGCACCTTGAGCACGATGTCGGAAGCGGCCCACAGCGCGGCGGCATCTGATAGCACTTCAGCGCCGGCTGCGCGGTAGGTGTCATCGCTGAAATGCGCAGCATCGCCTGCACCCGATTCGACAGCAACATTAAAGCCTAGCTTGACCAGCTTTTCCACCGCATCCGGTACCGACGCCACACGCTTTTCGCCGAAGAAGGTTTCTCTGGGCACGCCAATGCGCTGCACCTGTGAGCTTGGGCTCGGTTCCATGGGTGGTTTCCTCATTTGTTTCGTAACGTGGCACAAGCGCCTCAGAGGGCTGTACGCGCGGCGGTGACAGACCGCTTTACTGCTACTGTCAGCCCGCATAGGTTTACTGACCGCGAGCTTACATTAAGAATTCCGAGGTTCAATCGCCCAACGGACACGCTGCCGAGTAGAGGTGGCCCACACCAAAAAACGGCAGCACAAGGGCTGCCGTTTTGCACTGTATGACGAAGCAAAAATTTCAGTGAACCACTTGGGACAAGCCTCCCGCAGCGTATTTTTGTGCCATCACGCTGAGCGTTGCGCTCTTGATCTTGGTGCCCTGGCCCTCGCAGCCGAACTCCATATAGCGTTGTTTGCAGATGGACTTGGCGGCCTCGCGGGCAGGCTTGAGCCATTCGCGCGCATCGAATTTTTCCGGGTTCTCTGCCAGAAACTTGCGTACTGCAGCTGTCATGGCCAAGCGAATATCGGTATCAATGTTGATCTTGCGCACACCGAACTGGATGGCCTTCTGGATCTCCTCGACCGGAACGCCGTAGGTCTCCCTCATGTTGCCGCCGTACTGGTTGATGATGACCAGAAGATCTTGGGGCACTGACGACGAACCGTGCATCACCAGATGGGTATTGGGAATACGTTGGTGGATGGCTTGCACACGATCAATCGCCAGAATATCGCCGGTGGGCTTGCGCGTGAACTTGTAGGCGCCGTGGCTGGTGCCGATGGCAATCGCCAAGGCATCCAGCTGGGTGCGCTGGACGAAATCAGCGGCCTGCTCGGGGTCCGTCAACAGTTGCTCACGCGTCATCACAGCGTCGGTGCCGTGGCCGTCTTCCTTGTCTCCCTGCATGGTTTCAAGCGAACCCAGACAGCCGAGCTCGCCCTCTACCGTGACACCAACCTTGTGCGCCATATCGACCACCTTTCGGGTGACATCGACGTTGTATTCATAGCTGGCGATGGTCTTGCCGTCAGCCTCCAGAGAACCATCCATCATCACGGACGAAAAACCCAAATCGACAGCGCCCTGGCACACAGCCGGGTTCTGCCCGTGGTCCTGGTGCATGACCAGCGGAATGTGGGGGTAGGCCTCGATAGCACCCAGAATGAGGTGTTTGATAAAGGCCTCGCCTGCGTACTTGCGTGCACCGGCGCTGGCTTGCAAGATCACGGGAGCACCGGTTTCATTGGCGGCCTCCATGACGGCCTGGACCTGTTCCAGGTTGTTGACGTTAAACGCTGGAATGCCGTAACCGTTGTCAGCGGCGTGGTCCAGCAACTGGCGCATCGATACGAGGGGCATGGGGTGTCATCCGGTCAGAGTGGGCGGGAGCGGCAAGCCTGCTCGACAGACTGGTAACCGCTTCGTAACCGCCCATTTTAGCGGGGCCGGATATTGGCCTTTTCCCTGCGTGGAGCCCGCGCGTTCAGGTCGCCCGGCAGATCTTCAGCATATTGGTGCCGCCGGGCGCGCCCATAGGTTCGCCACAGGTGATGGCGTACACGTCGCCGCTGGCCACAATGCCGCGTGTCTTGAGGTGCCCTTCGGCCTGCTCCAGCGCAGTGTCACGGTCGGCGCTGGTATCCATCAAGATGGGGCGCACATTGCGGTAGAGCGCCATGCGCCGCTGCGTCGCGATGCGCGGCGTGAGGGCGTAGATGGGAATGTGGATGCGGTGGCGGCTCATCCACAGTGCGGTGGAGCCGCTGTCCGTCATGGCAACGATCGCCTTCGCACCCAAATGGTGCGCCGTGAACAGCGCCCCCATGGCAATGGACTGATCGATGCTGGAGAAGCTCCGGCCGCTGAAATCTGCATCCAGCTGCACATCTTCGGCTGACTCGGCAGCCGCGCAGATCTTGGCCATTTCCAGCACCGTCTCCAGCGGGTATTTACCAGCTGCGGTCTCGGCGCTGAGCATCACCGCATCGGTGCCGTCCAGCACTGCATTGGCTACGTCGCTCACCTCCGCGCGGGTAGGCGAGGCATTGGTGATCATGCTCTCCATCATCTGCGTCGCGGTAATCACGACCTTGTCCATTTGGCGCGCCATGCGGATCATTTTTTTCTGCAACGCCGGCACGACCGCATTGCCTACTTCGACCGCCAGGTCACCCCGTGCCACCATGATTCCGTCGCTCGCGCGCAGGATTTCTTCGAGCCGCGGAATGGCCTCGGCACGCTCTATTTTGGCAATCAGGCCCGGTTTGTGGCGGTACTGTGCTGCAGCCACATTGCACAACTGGCGCGCCATTTCCATGTCGGTGGCGCTCTTGGGGAAGCTGACCGCCACGTAATCGGCCTGGAAGCTCATCGCAGTGCGAATGTCCTCCATGTCTTTGGCGGTGAGCGCAGGCGCAGTAAGCCCGCCGCCCTGCTTGTTGATACCCTTGTTGTTGGAGAGCTCACCACCAATGCGCACCGTGGTGTGCACTTCTTCTCCGCGCACCGCGTCCACCGTGAGCACGATCAGGCCGTCGTTGAGCAGGAGAACGTCGCCTGCACGGGTATCGCGCGGCAGCTCTTTGTAATCCAGACCTACACCATGGATATCGCCCGGATCGGTGCGTGAAGCATCAAGGACGAAGTGGCCGCCTTGCTCGAGCATCACACGCCCTTCTGCAAACTTTCCCACGCGAATCTTCGGCCCTTGCAGGTCGGCCATGATGGCCACCTCGCGCCCGGCTCGTTGCGCCGCTTCACGCACCATGCGGGCCAGCTCTACGTGGTCCTCCGCCTTGCCGTGGCTGAAATTGAGGCGCACGACGTTGACGCCCGCCTGCACCATCTGCTCCAGGATGCGGGCATCGCTGGAAGCGGGCCCGAGGGTGGCAACAATCTTGGTGGCGCGGCGCAAGGACATGCGTGTCTCCTTCTTGTGTATGTAATCGAGTTTCAATTTTTACATGGAACGAGTTACAAGACGGGTACCAAAGCCCGCGCTGCGGCTTTCATGCGCAGGAAGGTTCGCCGCGGGCTCACGCTTGAGCGCGTTTCTGCAAAATTTCAAACGCTGGCAGTTCGCGCCCTTCCAGCACCTCCAGGAATGCCCCACCGCCGGTGGAGATGTAGCTGATGCGGTCTTCGATTCCGTACTTGGCAATCGCCGCAAGCGTGTCCCCACCGCCGGCAATGCTGAAGGCAGGCGAGTCGGCAATGGCCGCAGCCAGGGTTTTGGTCCCGTTTTCAAACGCCGGGAACTCGAACACGCCCACCGGTCCGTTCCAGACGATCGTGCCAGCGCGCTGCAATTGCGCCGCGAGCCTCTGCGCCGTTTCAGGACCAATATCCAGGATCAGGTCGTCGTCCTGCACGTCCTCGGCCTGGCGCGTGGTGGCCTGCGCATCGGCAGAAAACGCCTTGGCAGTCACCACGTCAGTCGGAATTGGCACTTCAGCTCCACGCGCCTTCATTGCCGCCATGACCGCCTTGGCTTCCTCCACCAGCGAGGGCTCGGCCAGACTGTTACCGATGGGCAGGCCGGCAGCCAACAGGAAAGTGTTGGCAATACCGCCGCCCACGATGAGCTGGTCCACCTTGTCCGCGAGGCTTTTGAGGATGGTCAGCTTAGTGGACACCTTAGAGCCCGCCACGATCGCTACCAGCGGCCTGGCCGGCTGCGCCAGCGCTTTGGTGAGTGCGTCAATCTCGTTGGCGAGCAGTGGCCCCGCACAAGCCACCGGAGCGTACTGCGCAATGCCATACGTGGTGGCTTCGGCGCGGTGCGCGGTGCCGAAGGCATCGTTGACGTAGACATCGCACAGCTTGGCCAAGGAGCGTGCCAGCGTCTCGTCGTTCTTTTTCTCACCACGGTTGAGGCGACAGTTCTCCAGCAGCACCAGCTCACCGGGCGCCACCTCAACGCCGTCAACCCAATCGGAACGAAGCGGTATTTCCCGCCCCATGAGCTCACCGAGACGCCTGGCCACAGGCGCCAGCGAGTCTTCCGGCTTGAATTCGCCTTCGGTCGGTCTGCCCAGATGACTGGTCACCATCACGGCGGCGCCAGCGTCAAGCGCCAACTGAATACAAGGCACGGACGCGCGCAGGCGGGTGTCATCGCTAACGCCGCCCTGGTGGTCCATCGGCACGTTGAGATCGGCGCGGATGAACACGCGCTTGCCTTGGATCTTGCCTGCTTCACACAGGTCTGAAAAACGAAGGATATGCATGGAACTCCATCGACAATGGTTGTAACGGGGCGAGCAGCGCTGGGCTGCTGCGGCGGACGGCCCATTCTAGGCAGCGCCTGAGACGCTCCGCCTCCTCCCCCCTACCAGCCCAGGCCGATGTGCAGCGGCAAATACACCACCATGCCTACGATGATGGTGCCCAGAATGCCCCGGCGCCAAAAGTAGTAGCTACCGGCGCACAGCACGGCGGGCAGCCGGGCATCCCACAGGGTGTCGATCAGTGCACCGTGGCTCATCACGACTTCCGGCGCGACCACGGCCGCGAGCGCCGCCAGCGGCGCGTACTTGAGCCCGCGGCGCAGCCAGTCGGGCATGGGAACCTCGCGCTCGGGCAGCATGAAGAAAGCGCGTGCGATCAGCGTGATGACCGCAAGCCCCACGATGGCAACCACACCGTAGACCGCAGTGCCGCTCATGGTGCGTCCGCCTTCGCGGCGCGGCGGCGCACGGCGTTTTGCTGGGCCTGGCGCTGCGCCGCTTCCATGACCAAACCCGCCGCCACAGCTGCGGCGATCGCTACCAGCACGTTGAGCTTGAGTGGCAGCGCATACGCTGCCAC
>JBBSRE010000102.1:0-8948 GCA_038243365.1 Burkholderiales bacterium
ACATCCAACAAGGCGCGCGGCGCCAAGGTTGTTGTTGTGGGAGGAGGCTACGGCGGCGCCACTGCCGCGAAATACGTTCGCATGTGGTCCGATTACGCCATTGATGTGACGTTGATTGAACCCAACGCTGCTTTCGTGTCGTGTCCTATTTCCAACCTGGTGATTGGCGGCGTGAAGACCATCGAGGACATCACCACGCCTTACACCAACTTGAGTGGCCGGCACGGCGTGCATATCGTGCGCGATACGGTGCTGGCCATTGACCCGGACAAGCGCACCGTGACGCTGTCAAGCGGTGCGCAGTTGCCGTACGACCGCTTGATCCTTTCGCCTGGCGTCGATTTCATGTGGGATGAGTTGCCTGGCATGTCAGCCCCGGGGGCAAAAGACAAGGTTTTGCACGCGTGGAAAGCCGGGGCCCAAACAGTAGCGCTGCGGCGTCAGCTAGAAGCCATGCCTGACGGCGGCGTCTACGCGCTGTCCATCCCCTTGGCACCCTATCGTTGCCCTCCGGGCCCCTATGAGCGAGTTTGCCAAGTGGCTCACTATTTCAGCATGGCCAAGCCGCGCAGCAAAGTGATCGTGTTTGATGCCAATGACGACGTCACCTCCAAAGGCGCGCTGTTCAAAAAGGCCTGGACTGAGCGTTACAAGGGCATTGTCGAATACCGCCCAAAGCACGTCACCAGAGATGTGGTCGCGGAAACAAACACCTTGCGCTTTGATTTCAATGACGACGCCAGGGCCAGCGTACTCAACGTGATTCCTCCCATGCGCGCTGGCGCAATCGCAGTGAACACCGGCCTCGCCACCGCGAACGACCGGTGGTGCGAGGTCGATTTCCTGACTTTCGAATCAAAGGCAGCCAAGAACATCCACGTGCTGGGGGATTCGATCCAGATCGCGCCGGCCATGCCCAAGTCGGGGCATATGGCCAACCAGCACGGAAAGACTTGCGCAGCGGCGGTGGTGGCGTTGCTCAGTGAGCAAGCGCCCAACGCCATTCCAATTTACAACAACGTTTGCTATAGCTTCGTGAGCGCCGATCAAGCGATCCATGTGGCCAGCGTTCATCGCTACGACGCCGATAAGAAGACCATGATTCCAGTAGCAGGATCGGGCGGAGTGTCGGCTGCCGCTAACGAGCTCGAAGGCCGATTCGCGCTTGGATGGGCGCGCAACATCTGGGCCGACACGCTGGCCTGAAAAGCCCGCAGCCCATGTCAGTTCAGGCGCCGGAGTTCGCTCCCGCGCCTTTTTTAACTCACCGGTGCACGCGCTGAGACCACCACAGTCTCATGCGCATTCCCAGCTCACTCGTGTAACCCACGCTGGCGCTGCGCAGCGTTCCGTCTGGCGCTACCACGGCAAAGGCCGGGACGGCAGCAAAGCCATGAGCCCGGGTGATTGATCCGTCAGCGTCCGGCGCCACTGACCACGGCAAAGCGCGCGCTCGCAACGTCGCCGCAAGCTTGGCGCTACCTCCCGACTGCATGCCGACCGTCAAAACGGGCCAGTCGCGCCCAACGCGCGTGATGTTGTCTTGTTCGAGGCGACAAACGGGACACCAGTCGGCCCAAAAGTGCAGCGCGACGGCACTCCCCGGATGCAAGGCGCGCCACTCGGCCAAGGTGGTATGGCGGGCGGCACCGTCCGGCGTGATGACTACCACAGGCAAGTCTGGTGCGAGGCCCGCGGGTACGCCGCGCGTTTGCCAAGCGTGGACTCCTGCAAACACCATTGCGGCCAACCCTGCTGTGACGAGGTGGCCTTTCATGCGAGACCCCATGGGACGACGGCTACTGCGCATTACGGTCCGGGGCGCGTGTGTATGCAGTCTTCCCATGGAAGAGCGTCGCATCCGCAGTGCGCAATCGCGGCCACCTCACGCGCTTCGACCAATGAAGCTTGAGGCACCTGACGCGTAGTGACAGGGCCGGTTGAGTTTGAAACGACCTCGCGCGTCTGCGAGACCCCTGCCGCCCCTGGCAACCAGCGGCTAAAAGCGCTGAGGTCGGCGACGTTCTCCACATACCAGGCTTTGCGCGCCGGGTCCCAGCGAGCTCCCAGTGCTTTGGCCCTGTCTTTGTCAGCGAATGGAGTGACCAGATACGTTTTCATCGAGACATCAGATCATGGTTTCAACAGAATGTTCCAAGCGCACGTGCGACGACCGATTCACAAACCAAAACGCTCGCGGTCAAGATCGGAATGCCAGTCGCTGCAGCGGCAAGATCGGCGGGCTACGCTGTGCCGTTAAGCGCTTTCGCAAAGTTCAACGCTAGGAACCCGGCATGGGCGACGGCACCCGCTCCAATCGTCAAGTATTGGCCTTCACGTTTTCCGCACAGTAGCGGCATGGCTTGCGCTGCGGCGCACCGGGCCTCCCAGCGATCCGAAGCTACGCTACTGTTGGGCCATGACGCTTCATCCAATTCCCAATTGCGGCGAGCCTGCACGCGCGGCAAGCGCATCGAGCGCGTCGATCGCCGCGGACGCCGTGGAGTCCGCGGCGCTGACCGGGCTTGCGCTGCCAGCACTGCGACGTGCCTCGCACGCCCGCCATGTATGCCTTGTGCTCGCGCTGACCGCCACCTTCATCACAGCTTGTGGCAACGCGCCGACCGCGCACACGTCTGCGGGCTTCCCCCTCGCCATCGGCACTCGGCCAGGTACGGCCACTTGCTTAGACACTGCCGAGCTGCCGCCCCCGCCACGCGCTCTTCGCATGGCGGGGGCAGCGCAACAGGAGCTTGCTTTGTGGGGAAGCCCGTCGATGGATGCCGAGGGCCGCCTCACGCAGTCGGGCCCCTCCGAGGTGGAAGACGAGCCACGCAATGGCCCGGGCGCGCTGGCGCCGTGGCAGCGCGTGCTCGGCTACTGGCGCGGAGTCGATCCGGCATCGGCTCGCCTGCCCTACTTGGTGCGGTACGGCACATGGCGCCCCGCTGATCGCGGTCGCTTGCAAGCTGATTTGACACAAGCCGCCACGGCGCGCACTCAGGCACTAGGCGCAGGCGCAGGCGTGGGAGACGGTGTTGTAAAAAGCGCGGACTTTTCAGTTGCCGCGATCGACGCTCTGCGCATTGCAGTTGACCGGATCGCGGTGGTCGATACCCCGTGGTCCGCCGCATTTATCAGTTGGCTGGCGCGCGAAGCCGGCCTTGCCGACGACGAGTTCACGTTTTCGGAAGCGCACGCCGACTACGCACGCGCCGGCTTCACCACGCGTGCGCGCGAAACGGCCGGTGTGCCGGGCGACCGTCAGGTGCTGCGCGCCTGCGCGTTGGTGCACACTCCGCCGCGCGTGGGCGACATGGTCTGCCATGCGCGTGGCCGCTCCGCTGACATCGACAGTTTCGATTCGCTCGGCGCCGAACTGACCGAAAACCCGCTGGGCGCCACGGGCGTGCCGATGCATTGCGACATCGTGGTGGCGGTCGACAGCACCGGCTTCGACACTATCGGCGGCAACGTGCTGCAGGCCGTCACGCAGCGTCGTCTTGCGTTCGCGGCTGGCACCCGCATGCTCGATGCGAGCTACCAGCCCGGGGACTGCAAGGCCGGTGGTGTGGCCTGCGTTGACCGCCACATGAGTCGTCAGCCGTGGTCGCTTTTGTTGCAGTGGCGCTGACAGTTTCAGTCATGCAGCTTGCGTGGGTCGGCATGGAGCGGTGCAGGCGCGCCCTCTCTCTGCCACAGCCCTCGCTACCAGCCCCAACCTGCAGGTGGTAGTGGTGAGAGCCTTGGCGCCGCAGGTGGAGCCCACCGTGCAACTGATTTAAGGCCGTACGCGCCGCGTGGCGCACCGTGATGTGAGACTTGCCGGCGACTGTGTCGCACACCTGGGCGCTGCAAACGCATGGCGCGCACGGCGTTGATTTCGATGAGCGTGCTCGGTGCGTGATGTGCGCGCTGGGATGCCAGCCATCGGCACTGAACGATTCCGACCGTATGCTAGCCACAGCACGCTGCGCCCCATCGCCACCATTGCCACCATCGCCACCCTCTCAGGAACCCGCATGTGCCCACACCCCTTTCCCAACGTTCAGGTACTGGCCTTTGATGTCTTCGGCACCGTGGTGGATTGGCACGGCAGCATCGTGCGCGAGGTGCAAGCGCTGTACCCGCAGATCGACGCGAACGCCTTCGCCCTCACGTGGCGGGACGGCTACCAACCGGCGATGCAGCGCGTGCGAAGCGGGGAGCTCGAGTGGACGCGCATCGACGATCTGCACCGCCTCATCCTCGATGGCATGCTGCCACGCTTCGGCCTGGCGCATTTGAGCGAGGCCGAGCGCCAGCACCTCAACCGCATCTGGCACCGGCTGGACCCGTGGCCCGACACGCTGGAAGGCCTGCAACGCCTCAAGCGCCGCTACACCATCACCACGCTTTCCAACGGCAATATCGGCCTGCTCACCAACATGGCCAAGCGTGCCGGCCTGCCTTGGGATTGCATCCTCAGCGCCGAAGTCTTTCGCGCTTACAAGCCTGACCCTGCGATCTATCTGGGTGTGGCCAGCACGTTTGACGTGTCGCCAGAGCAGGTGATGTTGGTGGCCGCGCACCAGGAGGACCTGGATGCGGCAAAGGCGAGTGGGCTGCGGACGGCGTACATCGAGCGGCCGCTGGAATTCGGGACTGGACGGGCGAAGGATGTGTCAGGGAGTGTGGCAAACGATGTGCATGCGGGAAGTTTGGCTGAGTTGGCGACGAGCATGCAGTCTGACGGTTGAGGCTGCGCCAGTATTTGAAATCAGCTGGAAACGCTCTTGCCTTATCGATCGCACCGGTCATTGTCTTTGGAATCTAGCGCTTACTACGCTTACGCCAGTAGCTATTATTTTTGTAGTGCGCGGGGTGCCTCTCTCCTGGGGGCGGGCGCCGGGATGTGCGCCTGGCTCCTGCCGTTCAATCAGACAAGCTGCACCTTGGATGCTCAGATGGCGCTAGAACAGGACGCTGCTCTCAACCAAAGCCAGCCCGCTCAGTCGGGCGGAAACTACCCAACATGCTAGGTTCACAGCAAGCGAATCCACAAACGTGATAACCGCTTGAAAACTCAAGAAAACAGGAAACCATGGTACCAAAAACCCTCTTCCCCGCTCCGCACCTGTTGGTGGCAGCCGGCTTTGCGTTCTGCGCTGCTGCTTGGGCGCAAGCCACAACGGGTTTCACGGTCAATCAAAGCCAAGAAGCTTTGGGTGATGCCCAACAGTGCGGCAGCCAGCAGCACATAGACAACGCTGGTACTCAAAGGAACTTCCTGATAACCGGGGGAGTGGATCGCGCCATTGTGGCGTCTGAAAAGCAGTGCGCCCGCGCGCTACGCGTTGCTAAAACGCCGTGACCCCGGTGTCTGGGGGCTGCGCTCTTCCCGGCTCAAGTCCGGCACACCCGCGCTTCGCAAGGCCTGCACCACCAAGTCCCTGTGCGCCGCGCACTTCTGCGGAAAGCTGCGGTTGAAGACGCGGATTGAGTAGCCCGGGTGCGCGTTGCAGGCCCGCTTTGCATAGCCACGCGCTTCGTCGTGTCGCCCAGCCAGAACCAGGCAGGCAGCAGCGATCGCCTGGATATGAAAGTGAGCATTCGGCTCGCTTGTGGCCCGAATGACCCAAGCCACTGCGTCGTCGTACTTGCCTTCGATCGCCAGCGACACCGCACGCGCGCTCTCGATCGCAAACAGCAGCGGATCGTAGGGACTCAGCCGCTCAGCAGTAGCCAGTGCGGGCAGCGCCTGCACTGGCATGCCTGCATGCGCACGGATGAAGCCGAGCGCGTAATGGCCTTGCGCAAAGTTCGGGTTGACCGCGAGCGAACTGCTGACGGCTTGGATCGCCTGGTCGTGCTCCCCCGCGAGGAACTGGGCGCGGCCCAGCGTCCAGTGCCCCATCGCATCGCGCGGATCAAGCTCGATGCTCTGCTGGGCATGGCGAAGCGCCATTCCAACTTCTGCATCGGGGGCCGCCACCGCGTCCAGGAACGCGCGCGAATAGTGGGTGAACGAGAGCCCGGCGTGGGCACGCGCAAACCCCTTGTCCAGCGCCAATGCCCGCAGCAGGTAGGCGTGGGCATGTTCGGTATGGGCCGCGGTGAAACGAAAGCAATGCCACATCGCGCGGTGATAGCACTCCCATGCGCTGAGGTCTTCAGATGATTTGAGCCGCGCGCGCTCACCCTCCGCACGGGCGATGGCAGGTTCGATGGCCGAGGCAATGGCGGACGAAACGTCGTCCTGCACAGAGAACAGGTCGTCGATGGACCGATCGAAATGTTCGCACCACAGAACATCATTTCGCACCGCATCGGCCAGCGTGACGTTGATGCGTACCCGCCGGTCGAGACGCTGGGTGGTGCCGTGTACCAAGTAGCGCACCCCCAGCATCCGCCCCGCAAGCGGCAGAAGATCGGCCGATCGGGCTGAAAACCGTGCCGACGACGCCCGCGCGGTGACAAACAAACCCCGCATGTGCCCGAGCGCAAGGGTCAGGTCTGCAGCCAATCCCTCGGCGAGCACGGGGCCATCTTCGTGGCCGCCGAGATCGGTGAAACCCAGCACGGCAACCGAGGGCTTGTCGGGAAGTTCGAGCGCCGCCGCAAGGTCCAGGCCGCGCCAGCTCGCAACCAACGCATGGTCTGAAATCCCCTCGGCGCGATACCGGGCGCGCATGGACTCGAGCGCGGCACGCGCACGGATACGGCCATCGACTTCCACCGATTGCGCCAGCAGCCGCGCGTTCGATTCGTTGTCCAGCGGGTCAAGGGCCGCACGCTTGCGCGCCGTGGCCAAGGCCATGTCAGCGTTGCCGGCGCGGGCGCTTTGCTCATCGAGCACACGTCGGTGCACGCGGCGCATCACCTCGCGTTCGCCCCCGATCCAGAGCTGATAGCGGTAGCTGACGGGAATATCGAGATCACGCGGATAGCCCGCCGCGAGGACCTGCTCCATCAGCTCCAGGTGCGGATTGGTGACCCCGATGAAGGGCTGGTCGAGCAAAGCCTTCGCCTCCAGAGCATCGACGGCAACCAGTGCCGGGTCGAGCGCGACTACGTTCGCATTGGCTTGCAAGGCCTGACCGCGTGGCGTCTTGAGCAGCGGACGCAGCTTGCTCAGGCTCCAGCGCAATGCGGCGCGTGGGTCGTCAGCAGACTCCCACAGCATGTCGCACAAAGTCTCACGGCGCATCGCGCTCCCGTGAAGCGCGAGATAGGCCAACAGAGCCCGTGTCTTGCGCGACTTTGGCAACGCCCGAGGCTCACCGTTGCACTCCAGGGTCATGTCGCCCAGCAGGCGCAGGACGAGCGGTCTAGCAGGGGTTGCCATGGTCCTCCTTGGCGGGCGGTCGCAAATTTTCGAAACTGCACGTGTACGGCTTCAAGATCATCCGGCGCGATTTCAACTGTGCTTCAAACGCCGATGCAAACGCATGGAGTCAAGTATGGGCTTAACGACAGTCGCACGCCACCGGCGCGCAGTCGATGTCGCCTTATCACGTCCCTCAAAGGAGCAAACTCATGACCAACGTTACGCTGACCCCGACTGCCAAAACGCAAGGAGCCCCAAACTTCGCGGCAATCAAAACCCGCCAGCAAGCCGTCTGGGCAGCGGGTGACTATGGTCGATTGGGCGTCACGCTGCAGATTGTTGGCGAGTCGCTGTGCGAGGCGGTTGACCTGCGTGCCGGCGAGCAGGTGCTCGACGTTGCCGCGGGCAATGGCAATGCCTCGCTAGCGGCGGCGCGCCGCTTCGCTCAGGTGACCTCGACCGACTATGTCCAAGCCCTGCTCGACCAAGGTCGCGAGCGCGCCACCGCCGAGCGGCTGCCAATTGAGTTCAAGGTCGCCGACGCTGAGAAATTGCCTTTCCAGGACGGCCAATTCGATGTCGTGCTGTCGAGCTTCGGCGCAATGTTCACGCCTGACCAAGAACGCGCGGCGAGCGAACTGCTGCGGGTGACCCGCGCCGGCGGCAGGATTGGACTCGCAAATTGGACGCCCGACGGCTTTATCGGGTCGGTGTTCAAGCTTGTCGGCAAGCATGTACCTCCGCCCGCCGGGGTCAAGCCGCCGGGGCTTTGGGGAACCGAGCCGCGCCTCGTCGAGCTGTTCGGGTCGGCGTCGGCAGACATTCGGGTCGTGCGCAAACAGTTCATGTTCCGCTATCTCTCAGCGGCGCACTGGATTGAGGTTTTTGAGACGTACTACGGGCCCATCCTGAAAGCCGTGGAGGCGCTGGATGCCAACGGACAAGTCGCATTGCGCGGCGACCTGACTGAGCTGCTGGAACGCTCACACTGCGGCGGCCCGAACACACTGTTGGTGCCCGCGGAGTACTTGGAAGTCGTCATCAAAAAGGCATGACGGATCTTGACGCGAGCGTCGAGCCTGGTAGAGGCGCGCCCATGTTGACGAAGCTCAACTGGCCCACTGAATGCTCAAGGTCAAGTACCTCGACCACGTGAAGCGCTCCGCCGCGAACGGCGCGGTCCGTGCGATCTACGCCCGGGCCGATCGTGAGTACGGCCGCCGGACGAAGGTCCTCCCTATACATTCGCGCTTCGACAAAGCATTCGGGGTGTCACTTTCTCACGCGACAGGAAAGCTGCACCCCGCATGCACACTGGGCATGGAGCAAGCAACATGAAGGATTTAGCGCCCCCTCGTTACGCCTGCTGACGGCCAAGCAGCACGACACAGGCTATGGTTGCGCTTTTTTCCGAGGACCTGGTATGCACCTTCGCCTTCTTTCCGCTCTGGCCACCGCGGCCGTGCTAGCTGCCTGCGCTGCCCCCCAGCGCCCCGCACCCGCGCCGATTGACGTGCGCACCGAGATTCCGCCACGCGGCGGACGATGCGATGCGGCTCCGGCGCAGTCTGCTATCGGCAGGACCGGCACCGCCCGCAACGTGGAAGCGGCGCGCGTGGCATCAGGTGCGCTGATGGCG
>JBBSRE010000103.1:0-8936 GCA_038243365.1 Burkholderiales bacterium
AGCAGTGGCCACTGGTCGGCTGGTGCAGAACGCACCAGGTGTTTCAAAGATCGGCCGGATGGCGGTGCACCGCACGCTGCGTGGTGATGGGCTTGGCCGGCAAGTGCTGGATGCGCTGGTGCAAGCAGCAGGGAAGCGCGGAGACCACCGCGTCGTACTGCATGCGCAGGTGAGTGCCCAGGCGTTTTACGAACGCGCTGGTTTCAACGTGGGCGGCGAGCGCTTTGAGGAGGCGGGCCTGCCGCATGTGCTGATGCAGCGTGAGTTGCAGCGTGAGTTGGCGCCACCGATAGCGTAAAGCTAGATGTCTTCCTTGAGCGGGTAGGGCATCGCGCGCAGGGTGAGGTCTACGCCACCTGCACCGCCCACTTTCAACGCGGCCGCGTCGGCCGCTGCGAGCTGAATGCTGACGATGGCGTCCCAACCACCCGTTGGCGAAGGTGCCGCCTGCACCACCAGTCCACACGGCTGATCTGCGTCGCCTGCGGTAAAAATCTCATCGCCCACACTCAGGGCAGTCTCGGCATGTGCCAGAAAGCCGCGCCGCTTGATGGCGCCGCGGAACTGGCTGCGCGCCACGATTTCCTGGCCGGGATAGCAGCCCTTTTTGAAGCTCACGCCGTCGACTGATTCGTAGTTGAGCATCTGCGGCACAAAGGCGTCCACCAGCGGGGCAGTCAGCGTGGCGATGCCGCTTTGCACTTCTCCCCACGCCCAAAGCTCAGGTGTCAACGCATGGCCGGCAGGCGCAGGGGTGCCGACGGGTGCCACCCACAACGCTCGCGCAGTGTGGCCGGCAGGTGCCAGTCCGACCACGGAAATAGTATCGAAATCGGCTTTATCGTCCGCCCCTATTGCGCAGCCAGCTATATTTTCAATAGCAGATCCTGCCAGCCCGTAAACCAGAAATTCAGCACTGGCGTCACTTAAGCGTGCCTTGGCGCGCATCACAAACATCGACAGGCGTTTGAGTGTGGCTGCCAGCAGGTCGGCGCTGCAGACCAGCAACACCTCGGTCTCGCTGCGTTTGAAGCCGATGAAACTGGCCTGCATACGCCCCTTCGCTGACAGAAACGCTGTCAAGCGCGCGTGCTGCAGGTCCAGCAGGGCGAAGTCGTGCGTCAGCTGGCCATGCAGGAACTTCGCCGCGTCTTCGCCTTCTGCACGGATTACGCCAAGCTGGGGGAGGGGGCAGATGCCATCCAGGGAATCAGTCATCCACCAATTATGATGGCCGGCTCTCAGTCATGCAGGTCAAAGGGTCGTGCGGCGCACTTTCATTTTTTTGTTCTTGTTAGTGCTAGCGGTGGGCGGCGCGGGCCTCTGGTGGCTGCATGCGCCGCTGCCCATGAGCGATACGCCAGTCGAGCTGGCCATCGAGCCTGGCACCAGTCCGCGCACGGTGGCGCGAGCCGTGCATGCCGCTGGCGTTCGAACCGATGCCCGCCTGTTGTATGCATGGTTTCGTATGTCCGGGCAGGATCGGCTGATCAAGGCTGGCAACTACGAAATCACCCCCGGGACCACCCCACGAGACCTGCTGTCCAAGCTGGTACGCGGCGATCAGACCCTGCGCTCGCTCACGCTGGTGGAGGGCTGGAATATGCGGCAGGTGCGCCAGGCGCTGGCCCGTTCGGAGTTGCAGCAGGACAGCGCCGCATTGGGCGATTCGGTGTTGATGGAACGTCTCGGTCGCACCGGTACCGCGCCTGAAGGCCGTTTTTTCCCGGACACCTACACCTACGCCAAAGGCGCGAGTGACCTCACCGTTCTGCGCCGTGCGCTGCACGCCATGGATCGGCAACTGGCTGCGGCGTGGGAGCAGCGGGCTGCTGATACTCCATTGAAGTCAGCCGAGGAGGCCCTGGTGCTTGCCAGCATCGTCGAGAAGGAAACCGGACGCGAGGCCGACCGCGCGTCGGTTGCCGGTGTTTTCACCAACCGGCTGCGCATCGGCATGCTGCTGCAAACTGATCCCACGGTGATTTATGGCTTGGGCGAACGCTTTGACGGCAACCTTCGCAAACGCGATCTGCAGTCGGACACGCCTTTCAACACCTATACCCGCACCGGCCTGCCGCCCACCCCGATTGCCATGCCTGGCAAAGCTTCGCTTCTGGCCGCCGTGCGTCCCGAGCGCACCGATGCGCTGTATTTCGTCGCCAAGGGCGATGGCGGCAGCCACTTCAGCCCCTCTCTGAGTGAGCACAACCGTGCGGTGAACCGCTACCAGCGGGGCCAGTGAAAGGGTGAGCGATTCCATGCACAAAAGGGACACGGCCAGCACGGCCATCATCCCGGGTCTTTTCATCAGCTTTGAGGGCATCGACGGTGCCGGCAAGTCCTCGCACATCGCACCGCTGGCTGATGCACTTGAGGCCCAGGGACGCCGCGTGACCCGCACCCGCGAGCCGGGTGGCACGCCACTGGCGGAATCCATCCGCTCTTTGCTGTTGGCCGAGCCCATGGACCCGCTGACCGAAGCGCTGTTGGCGTTTGCGGCGCGGCGGGATCATTTGTGCCAGGTCATCGTGCCGGCGCTGGTCCGTGGCGATGTGGTGCTGTGCGACCGCTTTACCGACGCCACTTTTGCGTACCAAGGCGGGGGCAGGGGTTTGGACACCGAATTGCTATCGAAACTAGAGCTGATGGCGCAGACCCACAATGCGCTAGGGCCTGATTTGATGCTTGAACCTCATTTGACGCTCTGGTTTGACTTGCCGCCTGCAGTGGCTGCCCGGCGGCTCCAGGATGCGCGTGCACCCGACCGCTTCGAGGCATTGGACTCGGCGTTTTTTCAGCGTGTCTCGGATGGCTACGCCAAGCGCGTCGCGGCAGCACCCGGTCGCTTTGAGCGCATTGACGCCGGTCAGTCGCAAACGGCAGTGTGGGCGCAGGTCAGCCACACACTGGTGCAGCGCGGCTGGTTGGCCGAACCCAGCAGCGCGTCGACGGAGGTAAGTCGGTGAGCCTGCCCGACTGGATCACCGAACAGCGCCGCGCACTGTTGGCGCAGCGTGGCCATGCCTGGCTGCTGCATGGGCCTTCGGGTCTGGGCCAGTTCGCGTTGGCGCTGGAGCTCGCCCGAGCCTGGCTGTGCGAGGCGCCCGGTGACGAGGGCGCCTGCGGCAGCTGCGCCAGCTGTCACGCCATTGAGGTGCATGCCCATGCCGATCTGGCAGTGCTGATGCCAGAGACCGACATGCTGGAGCGCGGCTGGCCGTTGCCCGAAAAAGCCCAAAGCGACATCGACGACAAAAAGCGCAAGCCCAGCCGTGAAATTCGCGTCGACGCGATGCGCGCCACCGTCGAGTTCGCCCAGCGCACCAGTGCGCGAGGGCGGGGCAAGGTGGTGGTGGTCTACCCGGCTGAGCAGATGAACGCCATCGCAGCCAACGCCTTGTTGAAGACCTTGGAGGAGCCCGCCGGGAACACGCGCTTCGTGTTGGCGACCGAAGCTGCGCACGCGCTGCTTCCCACGATTCGCAGCCGCTGCATGGCGCACGCTCTGCGTTGGCCGCCGCAGGAGCAGGTGCTGGCCTGGCTGAACCAGGAGGGCGTGCCGCCTGCCGTCGCGGCGCCATTGCTGCGTGCGGCGGGTGGCCGTCCGGACGACGCATTGCAGCTGGCCCGAACTGGCGCAGAGCCTCAAGCTTGGGCGCAGTTTCCAGCTGCCATGCAGCGTGGGGACGTGCGCGCGGTCGAGGGCTGGTCACCCGCTGCTGCGATTGCCTCCATGCAAAAGCTTTGCCACGATCTCCAGCTCAAGGCAGTGGGAGCAGAACCGCGCTACTTTCAGCCCGCCGATCTTCCCGCGCCGCCGCCACACCTGCAGCTGGCGCGCTGGGGCAAGGAACTGGCCCAGTCTGCCCGCACCGCGGATCACCCTTTCACCGCAGCGTTGCTGCTGGAGGCGCTGGTTGCCAATGCGCGAAACGTCCTACACTCAGCTGCAGCCACCGCCAGGAAAGCCCCATGAGCACGTCTCCGTCCCCGTCCCCGTCGAGCCCGCGCCCCAGCGTGATGCAGCTGTCCATCAAGGAAAAGGGCGCGCTGCATGCGGCATACATCCCGTTTTTCACCGATGGCGGCATCTTTGTGCCGACGCCGCGCGACTACCGCCTGGGCGATGACGTGTATGTGCTACTGACTCTGCCCGACGATACCCAGCGCTACCCGGTCGCGGGTCGGGTGGCGTGGATTACGCCGGCCCGTGCGGGCGGCAACCGCACGCAGGGCGTCGGCATCCAGTTCCCCAAGGACGAAAAATCCCGGCAGCTCAAGCACAAGATCGAAGAGATCCTGGGAAGTGCACTAGGGTCCGAACGGCCGACACAGACCATCTAGGGCCGCCGGTACCCAGCTCTCCTTGGGCTCCAGCCTTAGCCAAACGCCCTAGCCGTTTTACGTTCCGCCCGTTGCGCGCCGCGCTTGCTGCGCCGCGTGCCCACCGCAGCGCTTGCATGTTCACCGACTCTCATTGCCATCTGACTTTTCCGGACCTTGCTGCACGGCTGCCGGAAATCCGCGCCGCCATGCACGATGCCCAGGTGGACCGTGCACTCTGCATCTGCACCACGCTGGAGGAATTCTCCGAGGTGCACGCCCTGGCGATGGGGTACGACAACTTCTGGTGCTCCGTGGGCGTCCACCCTGACAACGAGGGTGTGCAAGAACCTGCGTTGGAAGACTTGGTGGAGCGGGCTGCCTTGCCGCGCGTGGTGGCCATCGGCGAAACCGGCCTCGACTATTACGGCATGGAAGACCGCAAAGGTGGCCGCAGCGTTGCCGACCTGGAATGGCAGCGTGATCGCTTTCGCACCCACATTCGCGCCGCGCGCCATTGCGAGTTGCCGCTGGTGATCCACACCCGCAGCGCATCGGACGACACTCTGGGAATCCTGCGCGAGGAGGGCGAGGACGGCGCCGGCAACCGATGCGGCGGGGTCTTTCATTGCTTCACTGAAACCAGCGAAGTAGCGCGCGCTGCGCTCGATCTTGGCTACTACATTTCCTTCTCCGGAATCATCACCTTCAAGAGCGCGCAGGCGCTGCGAGACGTGGTGGCCTTCGTGCCGATGGATCGCCTGCTGATCGAAACCGACAGCCCGTATCTGGCGCCGGTGCCCTACCGTGGGAAGACCAACTCACCTGCTTACGTGCCGCACGTGGCTCGTCAGATCGCTGAGGTGCGTGGACTTGCGGTGGAAGCAGTGGCCGACGCATCCAGCCGCAATTTCGAACAACTTTTCAAGAAGATTCACGCATGATTTCGCGTCGCACTGCCCTTACTCGAACTGGCTTGGCGGGCCTTGTCGCCATCGCCGTGCTGTCGCTTCCTGGAATCTCCACGGCGGGCTCCTTTGAGGATTTTTTTGCCGCTATCCAACGCGATGAGGGGCGCGAAATTGAAAAGCTGCTGCGACGCGGCTTTGACCCGAACACGCTGAGCACGAAAGGCAGCCCAGGCGTCACGTTGGCGCTGCAGCTGGACTCCATGAACGCGGCAGCGGCGCTTGTGAATTTTTCGCGCACCGACATCAACCTGCGCAATGCGAACCAGGAAACTGCGCTCATGATCGCAGCGCTGCGCGGCCAGGTAAAGTTTGTGCGGGCGCTGATCGCGCGCGACGCTGACATCAACCACCCCGGCTGGACGCCGCTCCACTACGCCGCTTCAGGAACCACCGAGCACCAGCCCGAAATCATCTCGGCGCTCCTGGACGACCATGCCTACATTGATGCCGGCTCACCCAACGGCACCACACCCCTCATGATGGCGGCGCGCTACGGCACGGAAGCTTCTGTTGACCTGTTGCTGCGCGAAGGCGCGGAGGTTGGGCTGCGTAACCAGCTCGGCCTCAACGCGATTGACTTCGCGCTAAAGGCCGAACGCCAGACTCTGGCGGAGAAGATTGCCAATGCGATTCGCCGATCGCAGCCCCAGCGCGGACGCTGGTAACCGCCGGGGCGCAGGGCTCAGCCAGCAGGTGCTGGGCGAGACTGCAATCGGGCATAGAGTCCCCCCATCGCCATCAATTCTTGGTGGGTTCCCTGCTCGGCCACCTCGCCGCGCTCCATGACCACCACCCGGTCTGCGTGTTCGATGGTCGATAGGCGGTGCGCAATCACGATGGTGGTGCGGCCGCGCATCAAGCGGGCCAGCGCGTCCTGCACCAGCCGCTCCGACTCTGTGTCCAGCGCAGAGGTCGCTTCATCAAGAATCAGAATGGGCGCGTCCTTGTAGAGCGCCCGCGCAATCGCCAGGCGCTGGCGCTGGCCGCCGGACAGTTGCACCGCGTTGTGTCCGACGCGCGTTTGAATGCCATCGGGTAGCCCCGACACGTGCTCTGCCAAGTTGGCAGCCTGCAGGCATGCGTTGACTTTGGCATCGTTCATGTCGCCGCCCAACGCCACGTTGGCTGCAAGCGTGTCGTTGAGCATCACCACGTCCTGGCTCACGAGCGCAAACTGGGCTCTGAGACTGTCCAAACTCCAGTTGTCTAGTGCCACGCCGTCCAGCAGGACCCGTCCGGCGTCGCAGGCCACAAAGCGCGGCAGCAGGTTCACCAGCGTCGTCTTGCCAGCGCCTGAAGGTCCGACCAAGGCCACCACCTGACCTGGTTGAACGGTGAAGCTCACGCTTCTCAGCGCAGCCGGTCGGTCGGGGGAGAAGCGCACATCAACCCGCTCAAAGACGATTTCGCCCGCGGCACGATCACTGCGATGGGTACCGCCGGTTTCGGCTGGCGTTTCCCCCAGCAGGAACATGCCACGCTCAAGCGCCGCCACCCCGCGCGTGATCGGATTGGCAACATCAGCAAGCCTGCGAATCGGGGCAATCAGCATCAGCATGGCCGTGATAAAGGCGACAAAGCCGCCCACGGTGACGTCCTGTGACGCTGCGCTGGAGCGGCTTTGCCACAGCGCGGTACAGATCACTGCCGACAGCGCGGCGGCCGCCAGCAACTGGGTGAGGGGAGTCATGGCAGCCGAAGCAATCGTTCCCTTGATGGCGAGTCCTCGCAGGTTGCGGCTCAGCGCAGCGAACCGGCCGGCCTGGCCGGGCTGCGCAGCATGCAAGCGCACCATGCGGTGCGCCAGAACGTTTTCCTCGACCACATAAGCCAGCTCATCGGTTGCTCGCTGGCTGGTCTTGGTGATGGTGTAGAGGCGACGCGAAAGCGTCTTCATGATCCAGGCGACACCAGGCACCACCACTGCCACGATCAAAGTCAGCTGCCAGTTAAGGTAGAGCAAGTAGGCCAGTAGTGCCACCAACGTGAAACCGTCTCGGGAGAGCCCCAACAGAGCTTGAACAAGCAAGGTTGAGCCGGTCTGCACTTCATAAACCACGGTGTTGGAAAGCGCACTGGCGGATTGCCGGGCAAACAGCGCCAGGTCGGCCGCGAGCAGACGTTCAAAGAGTGCGTGGCGCAGTTTGAGCATGCCTTCGTTGGCGATGCGCGCCAACGCGTATTGACCAGTGAACTGGGCCAGCCCGCGCACAAGGAAGATTCCCATGATGGCCACCGGCACCATCCACAGTTGCAGCTTGCCTTGCGTAAAGCCGCGGTCCAGCAATGGTTGAAGCAAAGCCGGAATCAGCGGCTCGGTCACTGCGCCCACCAGCGTTGCCAACACCGCCACAGCCCACATGGCGCGCTGGCCACCGAAGTAAGCCGAAAGGCGTGCCAACCGCTTGAGCAGCGAGGCTTCCGGCGGCGGAACCATGCGCTTAGGAGGGACGGCGGCGCCGGGATTGGGAGTGGACATGAACGCGGAATTCTACGTTTGCCTCCGATTCGCAAGGGCGCATGCGACATTGGCGAAGACCATCAACGTTTTGTCACAAAGCGAGGGGATGGCGGTGTGTAACATTCGCGCTTCAAAGCCGGCGCTTGGCCGGTGCTCTCATTTTGCGAATGACACAAGCCAAACCACATCTCCCAACCTCTTGTCTGCCCACCCGTCGCGCCGCTATCGTCGGCCTCGGCGGGCTGGCTGCCACCCCCGTATTTGCACAGTTTCGCGTCGAAGTCTCCGGCATCGGATTGACGCAGCTGCCCATCGCCATCGCGCCCTTCCGCGGGGACGCACAGTCGCCCCAGAAGATTGGCGCCATTGTCCAGGCAGACCTTGAGCGCAGTGGCCAGTTCCGTGGTGTCGACACCGAAGGTGCTGCGCTGGACGAAACCACCCGCCCGGATGTTGCGTTGTGGCGCCAGCGCAGCGCTGACGCCTTGGTCAGTGGAAGCGTTACCCGCCTCGCCGATGGCCGCTACGACGTGCGCTTTCGTTTGTGGGACGTCGTACGCGGCCAAGACCTCGGCGGACAGAGCTACGTCATCGTGCAGGCGGACCTGCGCCTCGTCGCGCACCGCATTGCCGATTTCGTCTACGAAAAGCTGACCGGCGAAAAAGGTATTTTTTCCACGCGTCTGACGTATGTGACCAAGAGTGGCACGCGCTATTCGCTCTGGGTGGCCGATGCCGATGGTGAGAATTCGCAAGCGGCGCTGGCCAGCCCTGAGCCCATCATTTCGCCGGCTTGGTCACCCAGCGGCGGCTCTATCGCCTATGTCTCGTTCGAATCGCGCAAGCCGGTGGTTTACGTGCACGACGTTGCCAGCGGTCGCCGCCGGCTGATCGCGAATTTCCGCGGCTCCAACAGTGCGCCCGCGTGGGCGCCGGATGGGCGCAGTCTGGCGGTCACGCTCAGCCGCGACGGCAACTCGCAGCTCTACACCATCGATGCCAACGGCGGTGAACCGCGGCGTTTGATGCAAAGCGCTGGTATCGACACCGAACCTGTTTATTCGCCCGACGGGAAAAGCATCTACTTCGTCAGCGACCGCGGCGGCGCGCCCCAGATCTACAAGGTACCCGCAAGCGGTGGCGCAGCGCAACGCGTCACTTTCGAAGGTAACTACAAC
>JBBSRE010000104.1:0-8933 GCA_038243365.1 Burkholderiales bacterium
GGCAGCGCCCTTGAGCGCAAGGTTGGTAGATTCGGTCGCGCCGCTGGTCCAGACGATCTCGCGCGGATCGGCACCAATCAAATCGGCCACCTGAATGCGTGCGCGCTCGATCGCCTCTTCCGCTTCCCAGCCCCAGGCATGGCTGCGCGAAGCGGAATTGCCAAAATGCTCGCGAAGCCATGGAATCATGGCATCGACAACGCGTGGATCGACCGGCGTGGTGGCGCCGTAGTCGAGGTAAATAGGGAAATGCGGGGTCATATCCATGGCTGGCTCATTCAAAAAGTGACGGCTGGCGATTTTTGTGTCTCTTCACAAGCATGCAGCAAGCACGCGCAGCGCGCAGGGCGACAACGATGCCACCCGCGCACTGCTAGGGTCTTCAAGATTTGGCAAACACATTGCCCAACGCGAAGACCGAATTGGGCGCATTCACGCGAATCGGTTTGATGACAGGTTGGGTGGAGATGGCGCGGCGCACCACTGGCTTGTCTTCAATCTGCATGCCCTTGGCGAGTTGCTCATCTACCAGCTTTTGCAAACTGACAGACGCCAGGAAATCAACCATGCGCTGGTTGAGCGTTGCCCAAAGCTCATGCGTCATACAACGACCTGCTTCGCCCAAGCAATTTTCCTTGCCGCCACACTGGGTGGCATCCATGGGTTCATCTACCGAAACGATGATGTCGGCTACAGTGATCAAATCAGCTGCACGGGCAAGGGTATACCCGCCACCCGGACCACGGGTCGACTCGACCAGCTCGTTGCGGCGCAATTTTCCAAACAGCTGTTCCAGGTACGACAGCGAGATGCGCTGACGTTGGCTGATGGCGGCGAGGGTAACGGGACCGTTGCCTTGGCGCAGTGCCAAATCGATCATGGCAGTGACTGCGAACCGGCCCTTGGTGGTAAGACGCATTGCAAGCTCCTTGTGCTTTGCAGCAGGCTTGTCTTCAACGATTGAAAACCGCCTGTCTGGCATGGGCTCCGTCTTGTCTGCCTGGGTGGGCACCTTGCCGGTTACGGAGAAAGACCGACTAAGTTGTACGAGTATAGCACAAAGTCATATTAAATTGGTCGGATATTAATACCGACTGGTCTGAATATGGCCGACTACGTCATTCGACACAGTTGGCGGCTCACGCCGCTGGCAGCTGCACCACGTTGTCAACGCCGCCCGCACCAAACGCAGCCCTCTTGAGCGTACCCAACTGGTCCCGCACCCGCGCGGCCTGTTCAAACTCCAGGTTGCGGGCGTGTTCCAGCATCTGCTTCTCCAAGCGCTTGATTTCCCGCGCGATTTCCTTCTCGCTCATGTCTTCGACCCGCGCCCGCGCGACCTCGCTCTTCGCTAGACGATCGGCTTCCTTGCCTGCCTTCTCGCTGTAAACCCCATCGATCAGATCGCGAACCTTCTTAACGATCGAGCGCGGTGTAATACCGCGCTCCAGGTTATGGGCGATCTGCTTGTCGCGCCTGCGCTGGGTCTCCCCCATGGCCGCGGCCATGGAGTCGGTGACACGATCGGCGTACAGGATGGCCATGCCCGCGACGTTGCGCGCAGCCCTGCCAATGGTCTGGATCAGGCTGCGCTCGGAGCGCAAAAAGCCTTCCTTGTCGGCATCCAGGATCGCCACCAGCGACACCTCGGGGATGTCCAGCCCTTCGCGCAAGAGGTTGATGCCCACCAGCACATCGAACATGCCCAGGCGCAGGTCGCGAATGATTTCTACCCGCTCCACCGTGTCCACGTCCGAGTGCAGGTAGCGCACCTTCACGCCGTTGTCGGTGAGGTAGTCGGTGAGCTGCTCGGCCATGCGTTTGGTCAGCGTGGTGATCAGAACGCGCTCGTTCTTCTCGGCGCGGATGCGGATCTCCTGCAACACGTCGTCCACTTGATGTACGGCAGGGCGCACTTCCACCAAGGGATCAACCAAACCCGTGGGCCGCACCAGCTGCTCTACGACCTGCCCTGCATGTTGTTTTTCGTAGTCAGCCGGCGTGGCTGACACGAAGACCGCCTGCCGCATGCGGCGTTCGAACTCTTCAAATTTAAGCGGGCGATTGTCCAGCGCGCTGGGCAGTCGAAAGCCGTATTCCACCAGCGTGGTCTTGCGCGAGCGGTCGCCGTTGTACATGGCGTTGAGCTGGCCGATCATCTGATGGCTCTCGTCCAGAAACAAAATCGCGTCGGCTGGCAGGTAGTCAGTGAGCGTGCTGGGCGGATCGCCCGGTTTCGAGCCCGATAGATGGCGCGAATAGTTTTCAATGCCTTTGCAGTGGCCGACTTCACTGAGCATTTCCAGATCAAACCGGGTGCGCTGCTCCAGGCGCTGCGCTTCGACCAGCTTGCCATCGCCCACAAGCTCCTTGAGCCGCTCGGAGAGCTCGAATTTGATGGCCTCCACTGCCGCGAGCACTTGATCACGGGGCGTCACGTAATGGCTGCTCGGGTACACCGTGAAGCGCGGAATGCTTTGGCGCACCTTGCCGGTGAGCGGGTCGAACAACTGCAGGCTTTCAACCTCGTCGTCAAACAGCTCGATCCGGATCGCCAGCTCGGAATGCTCGGCCGGAAACACGTCGATGGTGTCGCCGCGCACCCGAAAGCTGCCGCGCGAGAAGTCAGTGTCGTTGCGCTGGTACTGCATGCGCACAAGCTGGGCGATGGCGTCGCGCTGACCCAGCTTATCGCCAGCACGCAGCGTCATCACCATGCGGTGGTAGCTCTCTGGATTGCCTATGCCGTAGATGGCGGACACTGTGGCCACGATGACCACATCGCGGCGTTCCAAAATGCTCTTGGTGCACGAGAGCCGCATCTGCTCAATGTGCTCGTTGATGGCGCTGTCTTTCTCGATGAACAGGTCGCGCTGCGGCACGTAGGCTTCAGGCTGGTACTAATCGTAATAGCTGACGAAATACTCCACTGCGTTATGCGGGAAGAACTCGCGGAACTCCGAATACAGCTGTGCTGCCAGCGTCTTGTTGGGTGCAAACACGATGGCGGGTCGGCCGAGTTGCGCAATCACATTGGCCATGGTGAAGGTTTTGCCCGAGCCGGTTACACCCAAAAGCGTCTGGAACGATTCACCATCGCGCACGCCTTCCACCAGCAGCTCAATGGCTCGCGGTTGATCTCCCGCAGGCGGGTACGGCTGGTACAGCTCAAAAGGCGAGTCTGGAAAGCGCAAAAATTCGCCCGTAGCGGGCTCAGCAGTGACTTCGTGCATAAGGTGATGTACAGCTCGCATGCCCCTACGGGGGGGAACAAGTTCTAAAATTCGCGTTGCCCGTAGCAGCAAAGCGTAGCGGAACCGCACATTTTGGCCCGGGCAACCAGATTTCCACCCTTCAAGGATTTTTATGTCTCTGTTTTCCGCTGTCGAGATGGCGCCCCGTGACCCAATTTTGGGTCTCAACGACCAATTCAACGCCGACACCAACCCCAACAAGGTGAACCTGGGCGTCGGTGTGTACTTCGACGACAACGGCAAACTCCCGCTCCTGGCCTGCGTACAGGCAGCCGAGCAGAAGATGATGGAAAAACCCACGGCGCGCGGTTATCTGCCTATTGACGGCATCGCAGCCTACGACGATGCGGTCAGGGGATTGGTATTTGGCGCAGACAGCGAGCCAGTGAAGAGCGGCCGCGTTGCCACCGTGCAGGCAGTTGGCGGAACGGGCGGCTTGAAGGTGGGGGCCGATCTGCTGAAGAAAGTCAGCCCCGACGCAAAGGTACTGATCTCGGATCCGAGCTGGGAAAACCACCGCGCCTTGTTTGCCGGCGCCGGCTTCGAAGTGGACACCTATGCCTACTACGACGCCGAGAAGCGCGGCGTGAACTTCGACGGCATGCTTGCCAGCCTGAACGCTGCCGCACCCGGCACGATCATCGTGCTGCACGCCTGTTGCCACAACCCTACCGGTTATGACATCACGCCCGCGCAGTGGGACCAGGTCATCGACGTAGTCAAGACCAAGAAGCTCACGCCTTTTCTGGACATGGCTTACCAGGGCTTTGGTTATGGCATCGCTGAAGATGGTGCCGTCATCAACAAATTCGTCGCATCGGGCATGAGCTTCTTTGTCTCTACATCCTTCTCCAAGAGCTTCAGCCTGTATGGGGAGCGCGTTGGCGGCTTGTCAGTTTTGTGTCAGAACAAGGAAGAGGCGTCGCGCGTGCTCAGCCAGCTGAAGATCGTCATTCGCACGAACTACAGCAACCCTCCCACACATGGCGGTGCAGTGGTGGTTGCGGTCTTGACCAATCCAGAATTGCGAGCGATGTGGGAAAAAGAATTGGGCGAAATGCGCGTTCGCATCAAAGCCATGCGTCAGAAGCTAGTCGACGGACTCAAAGCCGCTGGCGTAGCGCACGACATGTCTTTCATTACCAGCCAAATTGGCATGTTCAGCTATTCGGGGCTCAGCAAAGACCAAATGGTGCGTCTGCGAAGCGAGTTTGGTGTGTACGGGACCGACACCGGACGCATGTGCGTGGCGGCGCTCAACAGCGGAAATATCGGCTACGTGTGCGAGTCGATTGCCAAAGTGATGTGACGCGCAACGCTGTCCGCGCAAAACCGCCTTAGGGCGGTTTTTTCATGTTTTTTTTCAGGGAGGCAAGGTAGGAGCTTCGCGCGCGATGAGCCACCCCCTTGCATGGCGCCGCGGCAACTGCACTGACTAGCAGATTTTTTAAACGACGAAAACTTCAATGCCAATCATTTCAGTCTGATCAACACTTCTGCCACTGGACGGGCAATTCCGCCACTGACCTACATGCCAAATAGCAGGCACGAGGTCCAATCAAGGCTTGATTAACGCGCCGGAGATGCCTGTGAAAGCCTTTGCCCTCGATTCGTCTTACACCAGCATGGCCGGTGTTTTTTACCCCACCGGACATGTGTTCGCACTGTTTGCTACAGCTGAAGCAGTCAAGTCTGCAGCAGAGGCTCTAGCGACTCCGGACGGCAAGGAAAACTGCTCTTACGCAGGGCCCGAGACGATCATGCAGCACATCGTGCGTACGCTGGGCAATGGCGATCAGCCCTTGCCATCCGTAGGTGCAGATGGAGATTTCGTGCGCCGCATTGCTGATCTTGCTGGCAAGGGCTGCCACGGGCTGTTGATCGACGTAGGCAAGGCAGACGTCGGGGAGCAAATCACTCCCATTCTGGAATCAAACGGTGCAGAGGCTGCCTTTTACTACCGCACACTCGTGATCGAAGATCTGATCACCCGAAAGCCAGACGCCGGTCCCCAATCGGTCACCGTAGGCACCCACGCAGCTGCCGCTGCACCGGACGACCGCGCACCTTAGAAAGGGGTCACGCCAAAAAAAGGGCCAAATCGGCCCTTTTTTACGTGTGCCCAGAGGCGTTAAGACGGCGTGCCAACGCGGCCTTTCAGGGCCGCTTGCGCGCGGCACCGGTGACACGTGGCGGAAGGCCCGTGTGCTGGGTCAGCAGCCGACCTTTTTGAGGTGCCTGGCTTGTTCCCGCAGTGGTCGGCTTACCGGCGGCGCCTGTGGTGGAGTTCTTCTTGCGTGCGCTGTCGTAACTGCCGCCTGTCATAGGCTGATACGTGGGCACCAAGTGGTGCTTGCCGTTGCCGATCAGGTCAGCCCGCCCCATGGATTTCAAGGCTTCCCGCAGTGTCGGCCAGTTGTTCGGGTCGTGGTAGCGCAGGAACGCCTTGTGTAGGCGCCGGCGCTTCTCACCGCGCACGATGGGCACTTCTTCACTGTCCGCGCCAATTTTGCGAAGCGGATTCTTGCCGCTGTGGTACATGGCGGTAGCAGTCGCCATGGGGCTTGGGTAGAAGGCCTGCACCTGGTCGGCGCGGAAGCCGTTTTTCTTGAGCCACACGGCCAGGTTCAACATGTCGTCGTCGCTGGTGCCCGGGTGCGCCGCAATAAAGTACGGAATCAGGAATTGCTTCTTGCCCGCCTCGGCCGAATACTTTTCGAACAAGGTTTTGAACTTGTCGTAGTTGCCGATCGGCGGCTTCATCATCATCGTGAGCGGGCCGGCCTCGGTGTGCTCAGGCGCAATCTTGAGGTAGCCGCCCACGTGGTGTTGCACCAGTTCTTTGACGTATTCGGGCGACTCGTTCGCCAGGTCGTAGCGCAGGCCTGAGCTAATAAGAATCTTCTTCACGCCCTTGAGCGCTCTGCCCCGCTTGTAGATGTTGATCAGCGGGCCGTGGTCAGTTGTCAGGTTGGAGCAGATGCCGGGGTAGACGCAGCTGGGCTTGCGGCAGGCGGCTTCAATTTCAGGCGTCTTGCAACCCAGACGGTACATATTGGCTGTCGGGCCGCCGAGGTCCGAGATGGTGCCGGTAAAGCCCTGCACCTTGTCGCGAATGTCTTCAATCTCGCGGATCACCGACTCTTCCGAGCGGCTCTGGATGATGCGGCCTTCATGCTCGGTGATCGAGCAAAAAGTGCAGCCGCCAAAGCAGCCTCGCATGATGTTGACCGAGAAGCGGATCATTTCCCACGCCGGGATTTTGGTCGCGCCATCGTGCCGGCCGCGCTCGTCGGCGTAGCGCGGGTGCGGGCTGCGGGCGTACGGCAAATCGAACACATAATCCATCTCGGCCGTGGTGAGCGGGATGGGCGGCGGGTTCAGCCAGACGTCGCGGGCGGCAGTGCCTTCACCGTGCGCCTGCACCAGCGCGCGCGCGTTGCCGGGGTTGGTTTCCAGGTGCAGCACGCGGTTAGCGTGGGCATAGAGCACCGGGTTGGCGCGCACCTGTTCGTACGACGGCAGGCGAATCACCGTGCGGTCGCGTGCCGGCGCGTTGCGGCGCGTGAGCGCGGGGTTGGGAACGAAGTTGAGCGCGTGTACTTGATCGGAAGATTTTGAGTCTTTTTGGCCTCCAGCGCTCATCCCACCTGCGCTAGCAGCTATCGTTTCAGGAGCATCCTCCTTGGCGCAGGTGGTGCCTTGCGCCGCGGCCTGGTCGCTGGTCGTCTGGTAGGGGTTGATGTGGTCTTCCACGCGGCCCGGCTGGTCGACTTTAGTGGAGTCGAGCTCGAACCAACCCTCAGGCGTGCTGCGGCGGAAAAACGCGGTGCCGCGCACATCGGTGATTTGATCGACCGGCTCGCGCGCAGCCAGGCGGTGTGCCACTTCGACCAGCGCGCGTTCGGCGTTACCGTAGAGCAGCAAGTCGCACTTGGCATCCACCACGATGCTGCGGCGCACCTTGTCGCTCCAGTAATCGTAATGGGCAATGCGGCGCAGGCTCCCCTCGATGCCGCCGAGCACGATGGGCACATCCTTGTAGGCCTCGCGGCAGCGCTGGCTATAGACCAACGCAGCGCGGTCCGGGCGCTTACCGCCAATGTCGCCAGGCGTGTAAGCGTCGTCACTGCGAATCTTGCGGTCCGCTGTGTACCGGTTGATCATGGAATCCATGTTCCCGGCCGTCACGCCCCAGAACAGGTTGGGCTTGCCCAATTCCTTGAACGGCTCGGCGCTTTGCCAGTCGGGCTGGGCAATGATGCCGACGCGAAAGCCTTGCGCTTCCAGCGTGCGACCGATCACCGCCATGCCGAAGCTCGGGTGATCCACGTAGGCATCGCCGGTGACCAGGACGATGTCGCAGCTGTCCCAGCCGAGCTGATCCATCTCTGCCCGGCTCATGGGCAGAAAAGGCGCAGTGCCAAATCGCTTGGCCCAGTACGGTCGGTAGCTGGTCAGCGGTTTGGCGGCGCGCGCGAAATGGGAGACGTCGACGGGGGCGTTCATACAGGCAATCTCGGGTAAGCCTTTGATTTTACGAGGGTTTGCCCGTATTTGCACGCCCTGCATGGGATGACCCTGCGCGGAACTGACCTGGCCCCTGCCCTTGCCACTGTTTGAAGGCGTGGTGAAAAGCCGGAGCATCCTGAAAACCCAACAGGCTGGCGAGTTCTGCCAGCGGCATCGCGGACTGGCGCAGGTAGTGGCAGGCGAGCTCGTGGCGGGTGCCGTCCAGCACGCTCTGGAACGCGAGCCCCGCCTCGGCGAGCCGGCGCTGCAAGGTTCGGGTGGACAGGCGCACATCACCCGCCACATCCGACAACTTGACAGGCCCACGTCCCAACCGCGCCGAGATGCTGCGGCGTACCTGCGCGGCAATGCCCGCGTCACGTGGATGGCGCGCCTGAAGCAGCTCGTCAGCGTGTGCTTGTAAGAGCGGTAGCAGTCCTTGATTCGCTTGAGGCAGGGGCCATTCCAGCAGCGCTGTGGGAAAAATGGCCCGGTTGACGGGCGCGCCCCAGCGAACCGTTCCGCACGCCTGCGCAATAGCGGCGGCGCTGTGCGCGTCGGTATGGTGGGTGAACTCAAGATCAAAAGCGCCGAGCGGCCTGCCCAGCAACCATTGCGCGCAAGTGAGGACGCCGGAGAACACCGATTCAGTTAAAGCCCCCGCCGCCGGGTGAGCCGCGCAGTCGTTGCGCCACGCATACACCGCACGGTCGCCTTCCAAGGCAAGCTCCGAGCGCCCCAGGTCGTGCACCAGTGATTCGAAGCGCAGTACCTGGGCCAGGGCCTCGCCGAGCGTGCTGCAAGCGAGCAGCAAAATGCCATTCACGCCATAGGTAGTGGGCTTGACGCTCTGGCCCAGACGCCATCCAAACAGGGGGCCGACGTGGTCGGAGGCGCGCTGGAGCAGCGTCAGATAGTCAGCGTTCGAGATGTCGGCACCGCTGGCATCGTGCAACGCGCAGTCCGTTGCGGACACGCCTTCCGCGCGCGCCAGGTCCACCAGGGTGTGCGCATACGGCGCCACGACACGGCCCGGATAGGCGTTTGGCGCGATGGAACAATCAGATGGCGGCATTGCGGAATGGCAAAGAGCGCGCGCCGGTCTACATTCGGCAGCACAAGCGGAGCGGGCACAAAGCGCCCGTTTCCCAAAAAACGCGCCAGGGA
>JBBSRE010000105.1:0-8930 GCA_038243365.1 Burkholderiales bacterium
AACGCGTCGCAATGCGCCAATTGTGTCAACACGTAAGGGGTCGCATGGCCCAGGTCGGTGGCGATACCCAGGTGTCGGGCGCCGTCGCTGCAACGCAGCTGCAGCGGCTCGCGGGCGTCATGCGGCACCGTGAACGCAAGCGCCTCAAAATTTCCCAGGTCGATGCGGTCGCCGTCGCGTACCAGTCTGAGTAGCCCGTCGACTGTAGGACTGCCAATGGCTGCGTGGGTACCGCTGCTCATCCACAGCGGCACTTGGTAGCGCTGCGCAAATAAGACCGCCGAGCCGATGTGGTCAGAATGCTCGTGGGTGATGAACACCGCATCGATGTCATGGCAATCGAGGCCCGCACGCACCAGGCGTTGCTGGAGCTGCCGGGGCCCGAAGCCACAATCAATCAGCAGGCGTCGAATCCGACCGCCTTCGCGTCCTTCTACGACAGTGGCATTGCCCGAGCTGCCACTGCCCAGGTTGCAAAAACGCAGAGCGGAGACGGTAAATTCCTTATTTCAGGTCGTCAGCAAGCACGCGCAAAATGCGTGACGCGTTCTCGGAGTTCTCAGGCGCACCGCTTGCGTCCAGCACTGAGACCACGCTTGTGTTGCCTTCGCTGCGCACCACGATGCGGTACTTAAGCGGTGGCGTAGCCGGCTTGGCGCGGCTGAAAATCTTGCCGAAGAAGCCAGGCTCTTTTTGGTCGGTGCCTGGTTCGACGTAACGAACGAAATAGACGCCTTGGCTGCGGTCGCGGTCTTCCACCGTAAAGCCGGTGCGATCAAGCGACAAGCCCACGTGGCGCCATGCGCGCTCGAAACCTTCGTCGATCTGTACCACCGGCACATTGTTCTGAGTGGCCAGGCGCACACTGACGGCTTGCGAAGCCGACCCTGTTGCGGCGCGCGCTTGCTCGGCGGGTACGCCGAGTTTGATCATCAGGCGACGGAGAAACTCGACTTCGAGCTCGGGGTCGGAAGGACGTGGCTGCCAGACTGTGGAGTCTTGCCGCGCCGTGTTGTAGACCTCGACCATGCCTCGGTGGCTGACATAGATTTCGGTGCTGCCGTCGGGTCGGCGCTCCAGCCGAGTGCGAAATTTGTCACGTTCTCCGGTGGAATAGAGTGAATCGAACACCTTGCCCAAGGCGGAGCGGATGAAGTCCTGAGGAATCTTGGCCCGGTTTTCGGCCCAGTCGGTTTCCATAATGCCCAGCTTGATCTGGTCCTGTGCCAGCGTAAAGCCGTTTTCCAGCCAGAAGTCGCGCACCGGATCCCACAACTGATCAGCGGTGCGGTTCACTATGAGCCAGCGCTGCTCACCGCTGCGTTCAATGCGGACATCGCCCAGCCGGTTGGCTGCTGCCTGGTCGCCCGTGGGGTTGCTGGACTGATTGGCCTGCATCGCATTGGCCGAGACCACGCCACCCGGCACTGCGTAACGGGTGTCGCGTGAAAGCTGCTTGAGATCGGGCGGCACTTCCAGCGTCTGTCCTTTGGACGCGCTTTTGTAGTCGATCTTTTCGCCTTCCAGCACCGAGCAGGCGGAAAGTACGAAGGTCAGGCCCAGCAGGCCGATGCGTGCAGCATTTTTCACGGAAAAAATCCTCTTGAACAAGGGTGCGCAGCCGAAGCAGTCAGAGCAGACCGCTGGCGCGCAGAGCGCCTTCCACCGCAGCCTCATTGGCCGGGTGAAGGGGTGTCATGGGAAGGCGCAGCGTGCCGCCGCATTTACCCATGCGTGAGAGCGCCCATTTGACGGGTATCGGGTTGGCTTCTACAAACAGCTGCTTGTGTACCGGCAGCAGCTGCAACTGGATTTCCATGGCACGGCGGATATTGCCGGCCAGTGCCGCGACACACATCTCGTGCATCAGCCGCGGCGCCACGTTCGCTGTGACGCTGATATTGCCGTGCCCGCCACAAAGCATCAAAGCCACGGCGGTAGGGTCGTCGCCGGAATACAGCGCGAAGTCTTTGGGCAGATCGCGAATCAGCCACTGAGCGCGTTCGATGTTGCCGGTGGCTTCCTTGATACCGATGATGCCTGGCACTTCGGCGAGGCGCAGCACGGTGTCGTGCAGCATGTCGCCCACGGAACGGCCGGGAACGTTGTAGAGCAGTATGGGCAGCTCACCGGTGGCCTCGGCGATCGCCTTGAAGTGTTGGTACAGGCCTTCTTGCGTGGGCTTGTTGTAATAGGGCACCACCTGCAGCTGACTGTCCGCACCTACATCCTGCGCAAACTTGGCGAGCTCGATCGCTTCCTTGGTCGAATTGGCACCGCAACCGGCCATCACCGGCACGCGTCCCGCCGCCTGCTCGACGCTCACGCGGATGATTTCGCAGTGCTCTTCTACATCGACCGTCGGCGATTCACCGGTGGTGCCGACAACGCCGATGCAATCCGTTCCTTCGGCCACGTGCCAGTCGATCAGTTTGCGCAAGCTGTCGTAGTCGACGCTGCCGTCCTCGTGCATAGGGGTGACGAGGGCGACGATGCTGCCGGTGAGAAGCGGGCGGGGATGGCTCATGTCAGGCGGGTGGGGCTGAGTCGGTTAAACGGGCATTCTAGCGGGCGTGCCTGGCGATCAGTTGGACGAGCCACGTGGTTTTAAAGCGGCGGCCGCAGTGCCCACTTCCCGGATTCGCCCGTGCCAGCCGAAGGGCGCACTGCCGCCACACGCTGAACAAACCGCACTGGGGATTCCAGGCAGCCGTGCTCGTATGCCACCACCCGAAGGCTTGCGCAGGCGTGCAGCAGTTCGCCCGGTTGCAGAAGAAAGTCCGGATTCGCCGGCCTGCCTACGGTCTGCTGTCCGTCGGCAAATGTCTCGTAGAGCAACACGCCGCCAGGTGCGAGCGCGCCGACCAGGAGCGGCAGGAGTGGTCGCCACAGATAGTTGGTGACGATCACCGCGCCGAACCGCTGATCGCCCAGCGGCCACGGCGCATTCTCCAGGTCGCATGCGAGCACCTTGCCAAAGGCTTCGGCGGAACGCAGCGCCTCCGTGTCGCGGTCCACGCCGAGCACAGAATGCCCCCTGCCAGCGAACCACTGCAGGTGCCGCCCGCTGCCGCAGGCAACGTCTAGCACGTCGGCATCTGGCGGCACAAAATGCGACCATCGACGTATCCAGGAAGAAGGTTCAGCGAGGTTCAAAGTAAAAACAAAAAAATAGCATCAAAGGCATATCCCGAAAGCGCTGGAGCCCGTTTGCAGGCTCAAAAACAAGCCCACGCCTGATCGGCCAGCATGACGAGGAAATCCGGCCGCTGATACAGCGCGAACGCTCCAGCCAACGCAAGCGTCACTGCCAACGCGCCGCAAGCCTGCCGCCACCGCAAGCGCAGCAACCCATCGATCTTTCGGCGCGGTGGGATGGTTGGCGCGGTCACGCTGCCGCCATGCCGGGGGCATTTCCCCCCGGACGGGCGATCGCGTGCTCCCGAACGGGAATATTGATCAGCCCTGCCAGAACGCCGAGCCCGATGGCCAGTATCCAGACGACGCTGTAGCTGCCCGTCGTGTCGTACAGATAGCCGCCCAGCCAGACCCCCATGAAGCTGCCCAGCTGGTGACTGAAGAACACAAAACCCCCCAGCATGGAGAGGTGCTGGACACCGAAGATCTGCGCCACCGCCGCGTTCGTCGGGGGCACGGTCGAGAGCCACAGCAGGCCCATGACGGCCGAGAACACGTACACCGACGCAGGCGTGAGCGGCACCAGCAGAAACACCGTGATCACCACCGCGCGGGCAAAGTAGATGAACGTGAGAATGTGCCGCTTGGCCATGCGCTGCCCCAGCGTGCCGGCCACGTAGGTACCGAACACGTTGAATAGACCGATCAACGCCAGCGAATAGCTGGCGACTTGAGGCGACAAACCGTGGTCGCGCAGGTAGCTGGGCATGTGCACGCCGATGAAAACCACCTGAAAGCCGCAGACAAAGTAGCCGGCAGTGAGCATCAGAAAACTGGGGTAGCGCAGTGCCTCGCTCAAGGCTTCGCGGATGCCTTGCGTGCGCTCCAGCGCAGCGGTGGGCGCGAAGCGCGGTTCGCGCAGCCAGAACGCAAGCGGAGCAATGAACAACACCATGCAGGCGAGCACCAGAAGCGCCTGCTGCCAGCCCATCGAGCGGATCAAAAAGCCCTCGGTGGGCACCATCAGGAACTGGCCGAAAGAACCTGCTGCAGCGGCCACGCCCATGGCCCAGGAGCGCTTGTCTGCGGGCACCTGGCGCCCGATCACGCCGTAGATCACGGCGTAGGTGGTGCCTGCCTGCGCTGCGCCGATCAACACCCCGGTGGTCAGCGCGAATATCGTTTCCGTGGGCGACAGTGCCATGCCCACCAAGCCGAGCGCGTAGAGCACTGCGCCGGCTATCAACACTCGGAACGCGCCGAAGCGGTCGGCCGCCATACCGGCGAACACGCCAATCACGCCCCAGGAAAGGTTCTGGATTGCGAGGGCCAGGGCAAAGGACTGGCGCGTCCAGCCCATCTCCTGCGTAATCGGCTGGAGCCACAGGCCGAAGCCGTGGCGGATGCCCATGGACAGCGTCACCACCAAGGCGCCGCACGCCAGAACCTGCACCATGGAAAGTTTGGGGGCGGCGGTTTGCATGGCGCAAATGTACCGATTCGGTTCGCAAAGCACGCGCTACCGACATGAAAGTTCGCCGTCTTTCACCCGCTTGGCGAGCGTGCGCCCTGTGGATTCATCCAGTCTTTGCTGCGGAGCGCCACTACAATTGCGGCCCATGGCAACCAAATCCTCCGCGACTCCCAGCGAATATTCAGAGCGCTCGATCCGGGTGCTCAAGGGCCTGGAGCCCGTCAAACAGCGACCGGGCATGTACACCCGCACCGACAACCCGCTGCACATCATCCAGGAGGTGATCGACAACGCCGCCGATGAGGCACTGGCGGGCTACGGCAAGAAAATTCGCGTCATCCTGCACGCTGATGGCTCGGTGGCGGTGGAGGATGATGGGCGCGGCATTCCGTTTGGCATGCACCCGGACGAAAACGCGCCAGTGGTCGAGCTGGTCTTTACCCAGCTGCATGCCGGTGGCAAGTTCGACAAGGGCAGCGGCGGTGCCTACAGCTTCTCCGGCGGCTTGCACGGAGTGGGCGTGTCGGTCACCAACGCGCTGTCGCATCGCATGGAAGTGAGCAGCCACCGCGAGGGGCAGGTGGCATCCCTGACGTTTGCCGGGGGCGACGTCATCGAACCCTTGACATTGCGACCCCAGGTAAGCGGAGACCGGCGCCAGGGCACCAGCGTGCGGGCCTGGCCCGATGGCAAGTATTTTGAATCGAGCCATTTGCCTTTGGCAGAACTGACGCATTTGCTGCGCAGCAAGGCCGTGCTGATGCCCGGTGTCACCGTAACGCTCCAGACCGAAAAAACGCGCGAATCCCAGTCCTGGCAGTACAAGGGCGGGCTCGGTGACTACCTGTCGCAGACCCTGCACACCGACCCGGTGATTCCGCTCTTCGAAGGCGAGGGCTACGCCGGACGACAAGACGAGAACTTTGCCGAAGGTGAAGGCGCGCAGTGGTGCGTGGCCTTCACTGAAGATGGTGCGCCGGTGCGCGAGAGCTACGTCAACCTGATTCCCACCAGCGCAGGCGGCACCCACGAAAGTGGGTTGCGCGACGGTCTGTTCCAGGCGGTCAAGAGCTTCATCGAACTGCACAGTCTGCTGCCCAAGGGCGTCAAGTTGATGCCTGAGGACGTGTTCGCACGCGCCAACTACGTGCTTTCCGCCAAGGTGCTGGACCCGCAGTTCCAGGGGCAGATCAAGGAGCGGTTGAACTCGCGCGACGCGGTGCGCCTGGTGTCCAGCTTCGTGCGGCCAGCGCTTGAGTTGTGGTTGAACCAGCACGTCGACTACGGCAAGCGTCTGGCCGAGCTGGCCATCAAGGCGGCGCAGACGCGCCAGAAGGCCGGCCAGAAAGTCGAGAAACGCAAGGGCTCGGGCGTGGCCGTGTTGCCCGGCAAGCTCACTGATTGCGAAAGCCGAGATCTGGCCTACAACGAGGTGTTTCTGGTTGAGGGCGATTCAGCCGGCGGCAGTGCCAAGATGGGCCGCAACAAGGAAACTCAGGCGGTCTTGCCGCTGCGTGGCAAGGTGCTCAATACCTGGGAAGTGGACCGCGACCGCTTGTTTGCCAACAACGAGATCCACGATATTGCGGTGGCCATTGGTGTGGACCCGCACGGCCCGAACGACGAGCCCGATCTGTCGGGCCTGCGCTACGGCAAGGTGTGCATCCTGTCGGACGCCGATGTTGATGGCTCGCACATCCAGGTGCTTCTGCTGACCTTGTTCTTCCGCCACTTCCCCAAGCTCATCGAGACCGGACATGTGTATGTGGCACGCCCGCCGCTGTTCCGTGTGGATGTGCCCGCGCGTGGCAAAAAACCCGCCGCCAAGATGTACGCGCTGGATGAGGGTGAGCTCAACGCCATCCTCGATAAAAGCGCCAAGGACGGCGTGCCGCCTGAGAAGTGCGCGATCAGCCGCTTCAAGGGCCTGGGCGAGATGAACGCCGAGCAGCTGTGGGAGACCACGCTCAACCCCGATACGCGCCGCCTGCTGCCGGTGCAGCTCGGCGCGCTCGGCTTTGACGCGACCGCGAGCCTGATGACCAAACTGATGGGCAAGGGCGAAGCCAGCGCCCGGCGCGAGCTGATGGAGCTACACGCAGACAGCGTTGACATTGACGTCTGAATTTCAGGTGTTTTAGGCCTCTAGCGCTTACCTAGTAAGCGCGAGCAGCTATCAAAATAATAATTTTGCGCCCAATGGGGCGCGTGGTGCAAAGCCCCGATGAACGAACTGGTCCTTGACTTCACCGCCCCGGCGGATGATTCCGACACCCTGGGCAGCTATGCCCAGCGCGCCTATCTTGAATACGCGCTCTCCGTTGTGAAGGGCCGGGCGCTGCCCGATGTCTGTGACGGCATGAAGCCGGTGCAGCGCCGCATTCTTTACGCCATGGAGCGCATGGGCCTGAGCTACGCCGGGCCCAACCGCAACACCGCACCGAAGCCGGTTAAAAGCGCACGCGTGGTGGGCGATGTGCTGGGGCGCTTTCACCCGCACGGCGACCAGTCGGCCTATGACGCGCTGGTGCGCATGGCGCAGGATTTTTCGCAGCGTTACCCCCTGATTGATGGCCAGGGCAACTTCGGCTCGCGCGACGGCGACGGCGCTGCCGCCATGCGTTACACCGAGGCGCGCCTGGCACGCATCACCAGTCTGCTGGTCGATGAGATCGACGAAGGCACGGTCGACTTCATCCCCAACTACGACGGCTCCACCACCGAGCCGCGCCAGTTGCCTGCGCGCCTGCCGTTTGTGCTGCTCAACGGTGCGAGCGGTATTGCGGTGGGCCTGGCGACCGAAATCCCATCTCACAACCTGCGCGAGGTGGCCGACGCTTGCGTGGCGCTGGTCAAAAACCCGCTGTTATCCGAGGACGACTTGTTGGCGCTGCTTCCGGGCCCCGACTACCCGGGTGGCGGCCAGATCATCAGCTCTGCTGCCGATATTGCAGATGCCTATCGCACCGGGCGCGGCAGCCTCAAGGTCCGCGCGCGCTGGAAGATCGAAGAACTGGCGCGCGGCCAGTGGCAGTTGGTGGTGACCGAGTTGCCGCCGGGCGTGAGCACGCAAAAAGTGCTCGAAGAGATTGAGGAGCTCACCAACCCCAAGATCAAGACCGGCAAGAAAGCGCTGAGTCAAGACCAGGTGCAGCTCAAGGCCAGCGTGCTGGCGGTACTTGACGGGGTGCGGGATGAATCGAGCAAGGACGCCGCGGTGCGCCTGGTCTGCGAGCCCAAGACCGGCAAGACACCGCAGCAGGAACTGATCACCGCACTGCTGGCGCACACCAGCCTGGAAACGTCGTCGTCCATCAACCTCACCATGGTGGGCATCGACGGCAAGCCAGTGCAAAAATCGATGCGCCAGATGTTGAACGAGTGGATCGCGTTCCGCCAGGGCACGATCACACGGCGCTCGGAGCACCGCCTCGCCAAGGTGCTGGACCGCATCCATATCCTGGAAGGGCGGCAGACGGTGCTGCTCAACATCGATGAGGTCATCGCCATCATCCGCGCGGCCGACGAGCCCAAGGCGGCGCTGATGGAGCGCTTTGCCCTGAGCGAGCGACAGGCCGAAGACATCCTGGAAATCCGCCTGCGCCAACTCGCGCGGCTGGAAGCCATCAAGATCGAGCAGGAGCTGACGGAGCTGCGGGGCAGCCAGGGCAAGCTCGAAGAAATCCTGGGCAGCCCTGCCGTGCTGCGCCGGTTGATGATCAAAGAGATTGAAGCAGACGCCAAGCAATTTGCCGATGCACGGCGCACGCTCATTCAAGCCGAGAAGCGCGCCGTGGTGGAGGTGCGTGTGGTGGACGAGCCCGTCACCGTCGTCGTGTCGCAGAAAGGCTGGGTGCGTGCACGTGGCGGTCACAGCCACGAAAGAAGCAGCTTCTCCTTCAAGGCGGGCGACGAGCTGTACGGCACGTTCGAATGCCGCAGCGTGGATACTTTTCTAGTGTTTGGCAGCAATGGCCGCGTGTATTCCGCGCCGGTTTCGCAGTTGCCCAGCGCACGTGGCGATGGCCAGCCCGTCACCACGCTCGTCGACCTCGAATCTGGCAGCCAAATCGCCCACTACTTTGCGGGGCCGGACGCTGCCACGCTGCTTCTGGCCAGCAGTGGTGGTTACGGCTTTCTGGCCAGCATCGAAGGGCTCATCTCGCGCAACAAGGGAGGCAAGGCTTTCATTTCTCTAGGCGAGGGCGAAGCGGTGTGCGCACCGTCTCCTGTAGCGAATAGCGGTGCCAGCGCTCCACTGGCACCGGCCACACACGTCGCCTGTGCGTCGGTGGGCGGGCGCATTCTGACGTTTGAG
>JBBSRE010000106.1:0-8869 GCA_038243365.1 Burkholderiales bacterium
ACCGAGCGCGCCGACAACTCGGTTCGCTTGGTGCGCCTGACGCTGAACCTGCTCGCCGGCGAAGACGCCAACTCGCTACCGCTGCTGACTTGGCTTCACCAGCTGGCGCTGCGCAATTCCCTGGTGAGCGATGAGGTGCCTACGGCGCCGCAATCGCGCCGCGTGTTCGAACGTGCATTGATTGCCAGCATGGGCGACGTGAAGGACCAAGCCAGCGTTGGTTCCAATCTGCAAAGCATCCGCCAAGCTGCAGCAGCCGTGCGCGAGCGCATGTCGCCTGATCACTGGAACGAGATCGAGCACGCCGAAAGCGACTTTCTGCAGAGCAGCGCCGACATGGCTCATGAGAGCGGCGAGGCGCGCTATTCCACGCTGGCGGCGCAGCGGATGCTCGAGCGCGCTGCCAGCGCGCTGGCAGCCATGACCGGCGCACAGACCGACCACATGACCCGCGACGACGCCTGGCAGCTGCTGTCCATAGGGCGTCATATCGAGCGCCTGGGGTTCCTGACCTATGCACTGGCCAGCGGTTTTGAGAGCGGCTCGGTGCACAGCATTGCCGGATTTGAATCCATGCTGGCGCTGTTTGACAGCACCATCACCTTCCATGCCCGCTACCAGCAGCGGCGCGACGCCGCCGCGATGGTCGACCTGCTGGTACTCGACCATGACAACCCCCGTTCGCTGTCATGGGTGTCGCATGCGCTGACCAAGCGGCTGCACCGACTGCCCAGCACGGCTGCTGGCGTCAACAGCGATTTGGCGCAGGCATTGCCCGACACTCGCACCTGGGACCATGAAGCCCTTTGCGAACCGGGCGACGAAGTGCATTACCCCGTCCTCATGCGCTTGCTGGAAGACTGCGAAGCCGCGGCTTACGAAGTGGCGGGCAGCATCAGCGCGCAGTACTTCACCCACACCTTTGAATCGCATCAGTCCGTCGGGGCCTGAGCGCGTTCTGGCCCTGGCCGAGCAGTCCTTATCTGCACCTGCACCCCTCGAAATCCGATGCTGCTTCACGTTACCCACGAAACCCACTACGACTACAGTCCCGCAGTCGAGACGGCGCAGCACATGGTCCACCTCAAGCCGCGCAATACAGATACCCAGCGCCTGCACTCGCACCAGCTGAGTGTGGACCCGGCGCCTACCAATCAAACCGAATCACTGGATCTGCACGGCAACACGCGCAGCTTCTTTGAGCTCGATGCGCGCCACGAATCCTTGACGGTCTGCGCTCGCAGCCTGGTGCAGACGGATGTGCCGCTGCCGCCCACACCGGCAACGCTGCAAGTTGGTTGGGAGAGCGTGCGCGAGCGCTTTCGCTACCGTGCTGGCGCGGACTATGACAGCGCCTCGTCCTTTAGTTTTTCGTCGCCTTACGTGCCGCAGGACGACACCATTGACGCCTATGCGCGCTCCAGCTTCAGCACGGGCCGGGGTGCTTTCGATGCCGTCTCCGAGCTGAACCTGCGCATCTTCAACGAGTTCAAGTACGACGGGGAAAGCACCGAAGTGAACACCCCGGCCGTGCAGGCGCTGGAGCAGCGGCGCGGCGTGTGCCAGGACTTCGCTCACATCATGATTGCCTGCCTACGCGGCATGGGGCTGCCCGCGCGCTACGTCAGCGGCTACCTGCTGACGCACCCGCCAGCGGGCCAGCCGCGCATGGTGGGCGCCGACGCTTCACATGCATGGATCTCGGTCTGGTTCCCGGATGTGGAAGCGCCCGACTCATCCCGTGGAGGCCAATGGATCGACTTCGACCCGACCAATGGCCGCTGCGCCGGCGAAGACTACGTGACACTCGCCATCGGCCGTGATTTTTCGGACGTGTCACCCATGCGCGGCGTGCTGCACGGCGGCGCCGGCCACACGCTGGAAGTGCGCGTGACGGTCGAACCTCTTCAGCCGGGCGCTACTGTGCCCCAGCTCGTCCACGAATCGATGATGGACCGCGTTGCAGCGGCCAAGGCGATGGCAGCACAGGCCAAGCTGACAGCGGCCTAAGACCGTATGTCGCCCTGCGCGGGCCCTGCTCACGAACTACTGTTCGAACCAGCGCGCCTCACCGCGCCGTGCTCAGACATTGCTCAGGGCGAGATAGTCTGCAGCGGTCGCTCGCTTTCATCGGCAATGCGGTCGCCATGCGCCAACGCCTCACGCACTGCTTCGACATCAGCCGGGCGCACCACCCGCGCAACTTCACGGCCGTCCTGCAGCACGACCACGGTTGGCCACAACTTGACGTCGAACGAGCGACCCAGCGGGCGGCCGGGCCCATCCTCGATTTTCATGTGCAACATGCCGGGCGCTTCGGCCAGGGCGGCATCGATATGCGGCGCGGAGGCCTGGCAATATCCGCATGCGTCGGTGCCGAAATCGAGGACAGTGACGCCAGGCATGGCGTCGAGGTCGGTGCGGCTGAGCATGGATTTGGCGTAGGGCAGCATCTAGTTTCCTTGTACACGCATTGAGCTCGGCAGACCATCTGCGAACGCCACGCGATTTTTCAATGACTCTATGCGAAACGGGTCAAAAGGCTGTAGGCCGCGTGCCCTGTGCGATCGTCAGCCATGAACCAAGCCAGAAACTCAAATCGCCGTTCGCGGCTGACAGTAAGAAAAAGCGAAGATGCGTTCACTGGCGTTTCGCGAGCGACACAAGATTCGACCGTTGCCAGTTTTTCCGCCGACACGCTTCGGGGAGCCACAAGCCCCTTGCAGATCGCGACCTTGCCGCCGGTCATACCCGACACCCAATATCCAATACTCAATGCGCCTCATGCACTGGTGGCTCAGCGACGAAGGTGCTTTTTCCTAATGGTGGTGACCCGCCATCGCATCCGATCCGTGATCAGACAGCTGCGCCTTAAACCAGTCATGAAGTGCCTGGACCATCTCAGGATTTGCCGTGACAAAGGTCAACTTACCACCGCTTGCAACGGCTGTGTAGCGGATCTTGATCTCCGAAGATTTCGCCCGCTTCAAGATATCGAGACCTGGCATCTCGCCGCCATGGATATGGGTCGGTCCAGAAAAATCACCGTTTGAGAACTGCTTGGCGATGTCTTGCAGATGTTGGCGCACCAAACGAACTTGCCGGGCGTCTTTGGGGTTCTTGGCAAGGACCTGTTGCGTGCCGCCTGTCGGTGTAGCGGTGAAGACATGCGTCGTGGCGGCGAGGCTGAAGGGCATCACGTGCGCGCCGCGCTCGGACACCCCTTCTTGCCTCGTGGTCTCAGCCATGGTTAAACCTGAAGCGGCGGACGCCAGAACCACACACATCGCGAACAGCTTCTTCATGAAAATTCCTGACAGGTGGGTGGACGTATCCAATAGCGCCATCACGCTCACTCAATGGAGTGCCATCGGCACCCTCCAAATCAGCCGCCCAGGCCAATCGGGCTGGGCGCTGAGCGCACGATGCGCGCGAACAGCGCTTCAAACGCCGGGTCGCGCTGCACGCCAGGCTCCAGCAGTATGTCGTTGGTGGCAAAGGCGCGGTCGATGGCATCCCACTCCTGCGCGTTCAGGTGGGCTCGCGCCGCGGGCAGCACCACCTCTTCCTCCAGTCGCATGTGTTCCCGGTAGAAGTCGACGTAACGCAGCAGCGCCTCGGCAAATGCCGGCCGGCGCGCTTCGCCCAGCAGTTCCCAGGCCGCCAGCCGGTGCTGCAGTTCACGCACGGCCGCCTCGCCATGCGCATGGTCACGGTCCAGTTGCTCGATCGCGACGGCTGCCTCAGGCGAGTGGGCCGCCACCCGCGGAAATAACCACTGGGTCTCTTTCGGGTGGTGCTGGCGCTCTGGAAACTCGTCGATGTAGAACAGCATCGCGCGCATCACCTCAAAGAACCCTTGCGGGTCCTTTCGCGGTCCGCGCTGCTCAAGCAATCGCAAAGATGTCAGCACGGCTGACAAAGACGCGTGCTCGTCGTGAATGGTTCGCAGGCTCGATGGCGTCATGGCGCGCTCCTCCCAAGTTAAACAAGGCGTGCAGGCATGCCGCCCAACGGCAGGGTGCCACAGGCATCGCGCGAAAACCATGACATGGATCAAGCCTGCGCCGTTGGTGCCCTCGCAGCTACCTTAAGGACGCGCTGCGCCGCGTCGGGGGTGTAGTACCAATGGTTCAGGGCCTTCGGCGTCGTTCAAAGGCGCTCCGCGTCGCGCTCCGTCGATTTGGACGCCGCTGCACCAGGCATCTTCCAGCGCCGCAGCAGCAGCGCATTCGCCATCACGCTCACCGAGCTGAGCGCCATCGCCGCCCCCGCCACCACCGGGCTCAGGTAGCCCAACGCCGCCAGCGGAATGCCGGCCACGTTGTACGCAAAGGCCCAGAACAGGTTCTGCCGGATCTTGGCCACCGTGCGGCGCGAAATATCCAGCGCAGCCGCCACCAGCAGCGGGTCGCCGCGCATCAGCGTGATGCCGGCCGCGTGCATCGCCACATCGGTGCCGTTGCCCATGGCCATGCCGACGTCGGCGGCTGCCAGCGCCGGCGCGTCGTTCACGCCATCGCCGACCATGACGACCGTGCGCGCTTTCCCATCGTCCGTTGTTTGCAAAGCGCGCACAGCTTCGGCCTTGTTGCCTGGCAACACTTCAGCCAGTACCTCGCCCGCGTCCGGGTCCAATCCCAGGCGCCGGGCCATCGCTTCGGCCGCGCCGCGGTTGTCGCCCGAGATCATCACGGTGCGCAAACCGAGGGCGCGCAGCTCCGCCAGCGCTGCACGCGCGCCGGGCTTGGGTTCGTCGGCGAAAGCGAGCACGGCGCGGAGATGGAGCGAGGTATCCACGCCTCCAGCTGCACCACCCGCCGCGTTGCCTACCCCATCCACACGCTCCACCAGCGCCGACACCGTGGCCCCTTGCGTCTGCAGTGCGGCGGCGCGCTCGGCCAGGGTTCCGAGCTCCACGCCTAGCTCTTGCATCCAGCGAAGGCTGCCCAACAGGTAATGCTTCCCTTCCACCTCGCCCTCGGTGCCGCGCCCGGTGACGGCACGCAGGTCCGTGGGCGGCGGGTAGGCCAGTGATTCAGCCTCAGCCGCCTGCACCACGGCGCGGGCCAGCGGGTGTTCGCTGCCGCTCTGCAAACTGGCGGCGGTACGCAGCAGCGCGCTGCGGTCCACTGCCTCGGCCACCTCCAACGCGGTAAGGCGTGGTTGTCCGACGGTGAGGGTGCCTGTCTTGTCAAACGCCACCGTATCCGCCTTGTGGGCCAGCTCCAGCGCCTGCGCGTCTTTGATGAGAATGCCGTGCTCGGCTGCCACCCCCGTGCCCGCCATGATGGCCGCCGGCGTGGCCAGGCCCAGCGCGCACGGGCAAGCGATCACCAGCACCGCCACGGCGCGAATCAGCGCCGTCTCGCCGCCAACGCCGGCCAGCATCCAGCCCACCAGCGTGATCAGCGCAATCAGCAGCACCACCGGCACAAACACCTTGGCCACCTGGTCCACCAGCCGCTGAATCGGCGCCTTGGCGGCCTGCGCGTCTTCCACCAGCTGGATGATCTTGGACAGCACCGTCGCGCTGCCCACCGCGCCCACTGTCAGCACCACGCGGCCCTCGCCGTTGATCGAACCACCGGTGAGCGCATCACCCTGCGCCTTGGTCACTGGCAGCGGCTCGCCCGTGAGCATGGACTCGTCCACCTGCGTCTCGCCGGAGGACAGCGTGCCGTCCACCGGAAAGCGCTCGCCCGGGCGCACCACAATCTGGTCGGCCACCATGACCTCGGCCACCGGCACGTCTTGCTCCTGCCCGCGCACCAGCAAATGCGCCACGTCCGGGCGCAGCGCATGCAGCGCGCGGATCGCAGCCGTGGTCTGGTGCTTGGCGCGGGCTTCCAGCCATTTGCCCAGCAGCACCAGCGTTACGACCACCGCTGACGCCTCAAAGTACAGGTGCGGCATGACACCGGGCGCCGCCGTCAGCCACAGCCACATCGACAATCCCCATGCTGCGCTGGTGCCGATCGCCACGAGCAGATCCATGTTGCCGGTGAACGCCCGCGCCGCGTGCCAGCCGGCCTTGTAGAAACGGGCGCCCAGAATGAACTGCACCGGCGTGGCCAGCGCAAACTGCACCCAGGCGGGCAGCATGCCGTGCGGCCCGAACACGTTGCCAAGCGGCCCAGGCAGCACGCCCAGCAACATCGGCAGCAAAAGCGGCGCCGACAGCAGCAGGCCCATGGCGACCGGCAGAAAGCCGCTCCACTGCGAGGCGTTGTCATGTGCCTCCACCGCCGCCTCGGTGCGCGGCTCATAGCCGGCGCTCCGCACCGCGCGGCGCAGGCGCGCATCCATGCCCGCTGCGCTGACCGAGCCGTCTTGATCAGCATCTGCAGAACCCGAACCAGCAACCCAGGTCACCCGCGCCGTTTCGGTGGCCAGGTTCACGCTGGCTTTCTGCACCCCCGGCACCTTGGCGAGTGCGCGCTCGACTCTGCCGACGCAACTGGCGCAGGTCATGCCGCCAATACCGATGTCCATGTCCACAGCGTGCGACGAGGCCGGGGGCGCAGTCGGATCAGCGGCCCTGTTTGACGATGCGCCAAGGGGCTCGCGGAGGCTGGCTTTTTGTGTCATGCCACGAAGGTACACCCTTCCATGATGGCAAGGTCAAGCGATCAATCGGTGACGGGCCAAGGTGCTGGGGACTGCGAAGTGCACAGCACCTTGCGCAATGCCCACAAATGGCAAAGCACGCCATCAACCGTGCCGGTCTTGGTTGTTCTTCTATATCTTTCTATATCAATAGTAGTAGTAGTAAGGGGCGGCCCTTTCTGGGGACAAGTGGTTTTTCTTCAAGAGTGGCGCGCACTTGCAGCGCAGACAAGCCTGTGGGCGGTGGGCATTTGCCGCTGCACCTGAATTCTGGACAACTTGTCTGGCAACAGCCTACCTGTGGATAACTGCCTGCTTGTTAGTGAAACATCCACAGACTTGTCCACAATCCAAAAAACCGCGACGTGCGCGGTGGTTGGAAATATTGTTGTTCCAGCCGAGGGCCTTGTTGCCCCGTCACGGCGCGCTGTCCGATACCGCAGTGGGCACGCCAGTGCTCGAATGCGGCGCATGGCTTCCGCTTCCTCGCGAACCTCCGCCTACTGGGATCAGTTGCCCGGCTCGTTCGAGGAAATGATCGACCGGGTCAGCGCCGGGCGAACTGCGCGCCTGCACTCTGAGCGACCCGGGTGCAAACCTGCACAGGCCCCGCGTCAAATAGAAATTTCAAGCCAAATAGGCCTCCAGCGCTTATGCAGTAAGCGCAAGCAGCTATATAAATAATAGTGAGTGGGCGTGTCACTTGACCCTGCCACGGTGTCAGGGTGCAAGCTCAGCGCTTCCCTTCCCCCTTTTTTACCTACCAAGGAGTTCCCTATGAGCACTGCCCAAGAATTTACCGTCACCGGAATGACCTGCGGCCATTGCGAGCGCGCCGTCACCCAGGCCGTACAAACGCTGGACCCGGCAGCCCAGGTGCGCATCGACCGCGCTGCCAACCGCGTAGAGGTCGACAGCAGCCAGCCGCGCGAAGCGCTGGCCGCCGCCATCGCCGAAGAGGGCTACCAGGTCGCACCGTGACGCCCGTCGCCTCTGCGCCCCTCGCGGCTGCCACCACTTGGGATGCCGCGCGCGTCCCCATCGGCACTGCCGCCCATCGCGCGGGCGTCTCGCCGCGCATGGTCCGCCATTACGAATCGCTCGGCCTGCTCGCGCCGGTCGGGCGCACCGAATCCGGCTACCGCCAATATTCCGAGGCCGATGTGCATGCCCTGCGCTTCATCCGCCGCGCGCGCGACTTGGGCTTTTCCATGACCGAGATCGCCACGCTACTCGGCCTCTGGCAAGACAAGCAGCGCGCCAGTGCCAGCGTGAAACAAATCGCGCAGACCCACATCGACGATCTGCAACAACGCATCGCCGCCATGCAGGCGATGCAGCGCAGCTTGCAAGAGCTGGTGGGTTGCTGCGCGGGCGATGCGCGGCCGGACTGTCCGATCCTGGATGACCTGGCGGCCGAAGGCCACGCGCCCGACGCACCAGACGCACCAGACGCAGTAGCACGAAGAAAACTATCAAAATAATAGCTGTTAGCGCTTACCCATCAAGCGCTAGAGGGCTAAAAGACTCTAAATATTACGCGCAGAACGGCTCTGCGTGGCAGACTCGCAGGCTTCACCACCCTGCTCTGCACCATGCTCACCGGCGAACTCAAGAACAAAGTCGACCAAGTCTGGAACGCCTTCTGGTCCGGCGGCATCGCCAACCCGCTCGAAGTCATCGAGCAAATCACCTACCTGCTGTTTCTGCGCGGCCTCGACAGCGACCAAACGCGCGAAGACAACAAGGCCCAGCGCCTCAAAACCCAGCCCCTGCGCCTCTACCCCGAAGGCGTAGACGCCCGGGGCCGCGCGTTTGACGAACTGCGCTGGTCACGCTTCAAGAACATGCCGCCAGCCGAGATGTTCACCGTGCTCAGTGAGCACGTGTTCCCGTTTCTGCGCAGCCTGCACACCGCCGCCCAGCCGGCCGGCGCCCCGCAAAGCGCCTTTGCCCACCACATGCGCGATGCGCGCTTCACCATCCCCCCGCCCGCGCTGCTGGTGCGGGTGGTCGATTTGCTCGATGCCATTCCACTCGATGACCGCGACACCAAGGGCGACCTGTACGAATACATGCTCGGCAAAATTGCCTCTGCCGGGCAAAACGGGCAATTTCGCACACCGCGCCACCTGATTGATTTGATGGTCGCCCTCACCGCCCCGGTGCCGCATGACACCATTTGCGACCCGGCCAGCGGCACCTGCGGGTTTTTGGTCTCCGCCGGCGAATACCTGCGCACCACCTACCCCGACATGCT
>JBBSRE010000107.1:0-8868 GCA_038243365.1 Burkholderiales bacterium
AACATGCGCCGCATGCTTCCATGCTGCAGCTGCCTCGGCCCTACGTGGTGCCAGGCGGTCGTTTCGGCGAGCTTTATTACTGGGATTCGTACTTCACGATGGTGGGGCTGGCTGCCAGCGGACGCAAAGATTTGCTGGGCGCGATGCTGACCAATTTTTCGTATCTGATCGACACCTATGGCCACGTGCCCAACGGTACGCGCAGCTATTACTTGAGCCGATCCCAGCCGCCGGTGTTCGCGCTGATGCTGGAGCTGGCCGAGCAACACGGCGCCGGGCTCGTCGCGGACCATCGGGACCAGCTCGAGCAGGAGCACGCTTACTGGATGTCCGGTGCGCACGAATTGGCCAACGGGCAAGCCGCGCGCCGCGTGGTGCGCCTGGACGGCGGTGCCTTGCTCAACCGCTATTGGGACGATCGTGACACCCCACGCGAGGAATCCTGGCTGGAAGACGTGGCCACTGCGGGATCTTGCACACGCGAGCCGCACGACGTGTACCGCCATCTGCGCGCCGCGGCGGAATCGGGCTGGGATTTCAGCAGCCGCTGGCTGCAGGAAGAGCCAGCGCCGCAAACCGATTCGCATGAGCCCGACGGCGGGAGCGACGCTGCGACCGATACGGCAGCGGGGAGCAGCGCCAAAGCGAACTCTGCTGCGCGAGGCCCCAGTGACCACGCGGACGCGTGCCCTGGAAACGCCGACGCGTCTGATGCTGCTTCCCGTTCTGAGAAACCCGATCGGCCCGGCCTTGACCGAGCCGCAACGGCGCGCGCGCTCAATGTCATTTGCACCACCGATATCGTGCCGGTGGATCTGAACGCTTTTCTCTACAAGCTGGAGTCACTGTTGGCGCAGGTCTGCCGCGCTGAAGGCGACTCGGCCGTGGCGGATGATTACGCCGCCCAGGCGCAGGCGCGGCGGCACGCCATTGACTCGTTGTGCTGGGACGCCAAGCAAGGCGGCTACTTTGATTACGACTGGCGCCGCCGAACGCGCCGCCAGTGCCTGACCGCTGCGTGCCTGACGCCGTTGTTCGTGGGCATGGCCAGCGACGCGCAGGCCGCAGCGGTGGCCGAACTGGTGGGCCGGCGCCTGCTGGCGCCGGGCGGCCTGTCGACCACCGAATGCAGCAGCGACCAGCAATGGGACCGGCCCAACGGCTGGGCGCCCTTGCAGTGGATAGCGATTCGCGGACTGCAGGCCTACGGGCACGACGCCTTAGCACGCGACATTGCCCACCGGTGGCTGGACACTGTGGCCGAGGTGTATGCCGCGCAAGGCAAACTGGTAGAGAAGTACGCTCTGCGCGAGACGAGGCACGACCACGCTGGTGGCGGTGGCGGCGGCGAATATCCGCTGCAGGATGGTTTCGGCTGGACCAACGGTGTCACCCGCGCACTGCTGGCCGAGCACCCGCAGCACGGCGCGCACGCGGTGTGCAGTGCCAGTCCCGCCGCCCGCACCGCCTGAACTGACTTCTGCGCGCTGGCGGGAGGCCAGCAACCTGTGTGGCGCGTGCCTCTGCGGATCAGCCCGCCGTCGCCCGGCGCGATGGCTGAATTGGCCATTTGCGCGCGGGGACCCGCTGCAGCGCAGCGCCAGGGGTTGCAAGGCATCGCACAATCGTGGGTCTGCGCATCCGTGCCGCCATTTGCCTGTTCATGCACCTGCCCCATCCCCCTTCGCCTGTCGCACAGTTGCCCGACCATCCGCAGCGCGCGGAGCTTCACAACGAAATTCACGCCCGCCCGCCCGAGGCGACCTACGCGCCCACGTCGTTCCTGCGCATCGTCATGCTGGCAGACGCGGCCGGGCGCGAAGCCAGTCGCGCGCACCTGATTGCGCTGCTGCGCGACCACCACGCGCCGCTGCCCGATGAGCACACCACGCACTTGCGCATGGACCTGGGTGCGTTTCGGGTGCGCTGGGAACTGCACACCGAATTTGTGGCCTGGACCTTCAGCGCACCGCTGCGAGATGAAGACTTTGGCCACAGTGCCCCTGCAGGCGTCGCGGCAATCATTCCGCAGGGCTGGTTGGCAAAGCTTCCGGGTGAATGCTTGTGCAGCCTGAACCTGTGGACGCTGGAGAACCACGACATCACCAGCGCGCAACTGACGCGCCATGTGCTTCATGAAGACACGCTGGTGGCGTCCACCGTGGCGGGAGGCTTGGGCGAGGTCTACACCGACTTCGCCTTGCATGCCGACGGCTGCTCGCGCATGGTGCTGATGGTGGGCTCCATGGGCCCGCGCCGTCTGGGGCGGCTGGTGCAAAGCCTGTTGGAGATCGAGACCTACCGCATGGCTGCCTTGCTGGGGTTGCCGGCAGCGCGCGAGGCCTCAGCGGTGCTGGGCACCGCGGAGCGCGAGCTGGCGTCCCTTGCCGACGCCATTCGCACGGCGGACCGCAATGCCGAGGCCGATCTGCTCGACCGACTCACGCGGCTGGCCGGCAAGGTGGAGAGCCAGTTTGCCGCCACGCACTCGCGCTTTTCTGCCAGCAGCGCGTATTTTGAATTGGTCGACCGGCGCATTGCCGACATCGACGAATCGCGACTGGCCGGCATGCAGACCATTGCCGAATTCATGGACCGGCGCTTGTCGCCAGCGCGCAGCACCTGCGCCTGGGCGGTACGCCGGCAAGAGGCCCTCTCGCAGCGGGTCTCACGCATCAGCAACTTGCTGCGCACCCGGGTCGAGATCGAACAGCAGCAAAGCAGCCAGGCGCTGCTGGCCAGCATGAACCGCCGGCAGGACTTGCAGCTGCGCCTGCAGGCCACCGTGGAAGGCCTGTCGGTGGCGGCCATCACGTATTACATCGCCGGGCTGGTGAGTTATCTGGCCAAGGGCGCCCAGTCGCTGGGCTGGCCGCTGTCGCCCGAGATCTCGGCCGCGCTGGCGATTCCGCTGGTGGCGTTGTCGGTGTGGTGGTCGCTGCGGCGCATGCACCAGCGCATGTTTCAGTCTCCCCATTCCCCCCATTGAAAGTGATTGCCGATGGCACGCATTGTTTTTGAACTGCCCGAGCGGTTCAGCTTTTCCACCGAGATGCAGATCTACATCAGCCATGTCAACCAGGGCGGTCATCTGGACAACGCCCAGTTGCTGACGCTGGTGTCCGAGGCGCGGGTGCGCTTTTTCCATGCGCTCGGGTACCGGGAAGCCGGTGTGGAAGGCTGCGCGCTGGTGGTGGGCGACATCGTTGCGCAGTACAAATCCGAAGGCTTCCACGGCGAGACGCTGCGCGTGGAGATGGTGCCGGACGACTTCAACAAATACGGCTTCGACCTGGTCTTTCGCATGACCGAGCGCAGCAGCCAGCGCGAAGTGGCGCGCGGCAAGATTGGCGTGGTGTTCGTCGACGCCAAGCTGCGCACCGTGACGCCCGTGCCCGAGGCGTTCTTGGCGCGCCTGAAAATTTAGGCGAAATATGCCGCAAGCGCTTATTGAGCCTGCGCAAGACGCTACCAAAGAAAGAGCAATCGGCCTGGTGTTGGCCGTGCTGGGCGCAGTGGCCTTCAGCGGCAAGGCGATCATCGTCAAGCTGGCTTATCGCTACGGGGTAGATGCGGTCACGCTCATCATGTACCGCATGTTGTTTGCGCTGCCGCTCTTTGCGGCCATGGCGTGGTGGGCCGGCCGCGGCAAGCCGCGATTGAGCGCGCGCGACCTGTGGGGCGTACTGGGCCTCGGGTTCTCGGGCTACTACCTGGCCAGTTTCCTGGACTTTGCCGGGCTGGCGACCATCACCGCCAGCCTGGAGCGGCTCATCCTGTACCTCAACCCCACGCTTGTGTTGCTGCTGGGATGGCGCCTGTTCGGTCGCCAGATACGCGGCGGACAGCTGCTGGGCATGGCGGTGAGCTATGCCGGTGTTGCCCTGGTCTTTGGCCAGGAGGCGGGGCACCAAGGCGCCGGCGCTGGCTGGGGTGCGCTTCTGGTGTTTGGCAGTGCCATCAGTTACGCCGTTTACCTGATCTTCAGTGGGGAACTGGTCAAGCGCCTGGGCTCGCTGCGCCTGGTGGGATGGGCGACCAGCGTGGCCTGCCTGCTGTGTCTGCTGCAATTCGTGCTACTGCGCCCGATGAGCGCGGCGGTGGTGGCGCCAGAAGTGATCTGGCTCTCGGTTTTAAACGCCACGCTGTGCACGGCTGTGCCGGTGCTGATGGTGATGATGGCGATCGAGCGCATTGGGGCCAGCGCGGCGGCGCAGACCGGCATGGTCGGGCCCATGGCCACACTGCTCATGGGCGTGTGGCTGCTGGGCGAGCCGTTCACGCCGGGCGTGGCGGGCGGAACGGCGCTGGTGATTGCGGGGATCTTCGTGTTCTCGCGCGCGTCCCGGCCGCCGCGCTTGGCCAAGGGCTGAGCGCGGCTTCCCAGTACCTCCCTTGCTGAGGCGCCTTCTATGATGGAACCGCGCCACAGCACGTGGCATCAAGGAGCTTGGTATGGATTTGGGAATTGCCGGTAAATGGGCGTTGGTATGCGGTGCCAGCAAGGGCCTCGGTTTTGGTTGCGCCCAGGCGCTGGCACGCGAAGGGGTGAACCTGGTCATCAATGCGCGCGGCGCGCCCGCACTGGAGCAGGCTAAATCAGAATTGATAGCTGCTTGCGCAGATGCAGCAAGCGCTAGAGGCCAAAAAGACCAAAAAATTCAGGTAGTGGCGGTGGCAGCCGACATCACCACCCCTGAAGGACGCGAAGCGGTGCTCAGCGCGCCCGGTGGCCCGGGCCGGGCGTTCGACATCGTGGTCACTAACGCGGGTGGGCCACCGCCCGGTGACTTTCGCGACTGGGATCGCGACGCCTGGATTGCCGCGCTCGACGCCAACATGCTGACCCCGATCGCGCTGATTCGCGAGCTGGTCGATGGCATGGCCGAACGCGGCTTTGGCCGCATCGTGAACATCACGTCCAGCGCGGTGAAGGCGCCGATCGACATCCTCGGCCTGTCCAACGGCGCGCGCAGCGGGCTCACCGGCTTTGTCGCCGGGGCCGCGCGCAGCAGCATTGCCGGCAAGGGTGTGACCATCAACAACCTGTTGCCCGGCAAGTTCGACACCGACCGCCTCGCCACCACGTTCGCCGGCGCCGCAAAGCGCAGCGGTCAGTCGGTGGATGCCGTGCGCGTCGCGCAGCAAGCGAGCATCCCGGCGCGTCGCTTTGGTCAGCCCGATGAGTTCGGCGCCATCTGCGCTTTCCTGTGCAGCGTGCATGCAGGCTATATGACCGGCCAGAACGTGTTGGCCGACGGCGGCGGCTACCCCGGCGCGTTCTGAGTGGAAAAAGCGGCAGACCCAGGGTTTTTCCGTAGAGAAACTGTGGCAGATCTGTTTCCCGCCGGTAGGTTGATGCAGGCAAGCCATGCAAAAATGAAACGGTGCCACTGATTCATCGCTCCCGCCTCCGAGCAGCCTTTAGGCGGCTGTTCGGGGCCGCGCTCGTGTCCGGCTTGGCGGCACATGCCGCATGGGGTCAGCCCGCCGCGTCGGACGAATCCAGGCCTGGTGCAGCGCCCGCGACGCTTCGTGTCGTCGGCGGGCTCGCGGGGGTCTCGCAGTTCACACGCCTGGAGGCGCCGTTCTGGAACCAGGAGCTCGCAAAGCTAAGTGGGGGCAAATACAGCGCGTCAGTGGTCGCCTTTGACCGTGCGGGTGTGCCGGACGCGGAGATGCTGCGATTGATACAGCTCGGCGTAGTGCCCTTTGGCACGGTGCTCATGGGCTCGCTTACCGGACAGTTTCCCCAGTACACGGCGCCTGATCTGGCGGGCCTCAATCTGGACTTGGCGCAGCTACGCACGAGCGTCGGCGCGTTTCGGCCGTACCTTCAGAAAGCGTTGCGTGATGAGCAGGGCATTGAATTGTTGGCCCTCTACATCTATCCGGCGCAGATGGTGTTTTGCAACCGGCCGATGACACGGCTGGCCGACCTGAAGGGGCGGCGGGTGCGAGTGTCATCCGCATCACAAGCGGACTTTGTTTCCGCCTTGGGTGCCATTCCCTTGCACACGTCTTTCGCGCAGATCGTCGCCCGGCTTGAGGCGGGCAGCGTGGATTGCGCCATTACCGGAACGCTCTCTGGCAGCACCATCGGGTTGCAACGGCTCACCAGTGATCTCTTCGAGCTTCCTATCAACTGGGGCATGGCGGTGTTTGGCGCCAATCGCGCTGCATGGCTGGCCCTGCCCGAAGACTTGCGCATGCTGTTGAGTCAGGAAATCCCGAAACTCGAGCACCGTATCTGGGAAGAGTCAGAGCGCGACACTGCAAAAGGGCTGGCTTGTTTATCCGGTAAAACGGCATGCGGCGATGGCAAGGCGGGGGGCATGAAACTGACTCCTGCCAACGGCGATGACCGGCGCCAGGCAGAGCAGGTGTTTGCACAAACCGTGTTGGCGGGCTGGCTCCAGCGCTGCGGCGCGGCGTGCGCCACCATCTGGAACACCACTATTGGTCCGGCGCGCCATATCGCGCTACCTCAGCCATGAAGGCTACGCGCAATAGGCGCGCGCCCTTGGCGCTGTGGACCGCCGCATTTTTATTCATCGCTGGCTTGGCCGCTGCGGCGACGATTCTCGTCCTTACCCTGCGCAGCACCGCGCTTGAAGAGGTACAGGCCCAGCTGAACCGCTATGTATCGGGTGCCGAAGCAAGCCTTAACCGCACATTCCTCAATGTCGACGTGCTGCTGGCCAGTACCTTGAGCACCCTGGGTCAGGATGCCTTGAGTGACGGAGATGCCTTGCCAGCGAGCATCAGCGCCTCGCTGGCCCAAAGTGCGCGGCTGAACCTGGCGGTGCGGTTTGTGGCATTGGTGGACGCGCGTGGAGCTGTGGTGGCGTCGTCTGACCCCCGCGGCGCAGCCATGCAGCTTCGTCTGCCTGAAGACTTCCTGGACCGGGCCCTCGCATCCATGATTTCGACTGCTGTGGTCAGCGAATCTGTGCGCAGTTTCTCCAGCTCCGAAGAAGTGGTGTATTTCGCCCGCAACCTGCGAGGCCCGCGCAACGAAATACTGGTTGCAGTGGCAGAAATGCCGGTGAGCGTGCTGGCCGACGTGCTGCGCCAGGGTGCGCAGATTCCAGGCCTTGAAGCAGTGCTGGAGACTGAGGGCGGCCGCGTGGTTCTGCGCGTTCCGGACACCGATGGCGCGCCACGGTCGTCGCGCATTGCCCCGCTTCGAGATACTTTGCAAACCGCAGGCACCGCGAGCAAAGCCAGCACCGCCAGCCGGGCGGGGGCCAGCGCCTGGGAAGGCACCACCCGCGCGAGCGGAGTGCCTGGCAGCGTCGTTGCGCGTCCCATCATCGTCGACGACCTTTGGCTCTCCGGCAGCGTGCCGCGCTCGGTGGCGCTTGCGGGCTGGCGCAGTGACGCTTTGGCTGTGGCTGCAGTCACTGCCGTGTTCGGCGTGCTGGTACTGCTGGCCACATTTCTGTTCACCCAGTACCTCCGACGCATCGGCCTCGCCAGGCGCGCACTGGCGCAATCCAAAGTCGAGCTGGACCAAGCGCTGGAAGCCATGATCAGTGGGTTTGTGCTGCTCGATAGTGAGCAGCGCGTTTTGCACTGGAACCAACGGTTCGACCAAATCTTCCCGTGGCTGACAGGCCTGATGCGGCCGTTGATTCCGTTCGGTGAGGTGCTGTTTGCCTCCACACTGCACGAGCAGCCGGCGGCAACGGACGCGCAGCGCAGGCACTGGGTAGAACAGCGCTTGGTGACGCAGCAAAGTGGTCTGGGCGCACTGGAGCAGCAGATGCTCGACGGGCGAACCATCAGAATACTGGAGCATGGAGTGCCCGAGGGTGGCAAGGTGATCACCTACCACGACATTACCGATATGCGCCGCGCCAGCGCTGAAATCGAAACTCTGGCTTTCTACGACCCGCTCACCGGCCTGCCCAACCGCCGGCTCCTGATTGACCGCTTGGGGCAGGCCACCACGCGCGCCCAGCGCTCGGGCCTACTCGGTGCCCTGCTGTTTCTTGATCTGGACCAGTTCAAGACGCTCAACGACACCATGGGGCATGAGATGGGCGATGCCTTGCTGCTGCAGGTGGCGCAGCGCTTGCGCGATGGCGTGCGCGGCGCAGATAGCGTGGCACGCCTGGGCGGTGACGAGTTCGTCATCATGCTCACCGACCTCTCAAGTGAACGCATCGAAGCAGCCGAGCGGGCGCAGCGGGTCGCAGAAAAACTGCTAGCCAGCCTTGAACAGCCCTACCAGCTTGGCGCCCACCAGCACCAAAGCACCGGCAGTCTCGGCGCCACGCTTTTCGGCACGGAGCCGGTGTCTGCTGCAGAGTTGCTCAGGCAGGCGGACATCGCGATGTACCAGGTCAAGGCCCGGCGCGGCAACGGCCTGTGCTTCTTCGATCCGCAGATGCAGACGACCATCAGCAACCGCGCGCAGCTCCAGGCCGACCTCAAGCGCGCCTTGGGTCAAAGCGAGTTTGTGCTGTTTTATCAGCCGCAGTGGTGCAAGGATGGCGTGATGATTGGCGCTGAAGTGCTGCTGCGATGGCAGCACCGCGAACGCGGTTTTCTGGCGCCCGGTGCGTTTATTGCGGTCGCGGAGGAAAGCGATTTGATCGTCGCGATCGGCGAATGGGTGATTTACACCGCTTGCCAACAGCTCGCCGCCTGGAAAGACGATGCGCAGTGCGGCAACCTCCAGGTATCGGTCAACGTGAGTGCGCGGCAGTTTCGGCATCCTCGGTTTGTGGAAAACGGGCTCGATGCGGTGGCATGTCTGGGCTCGCGTGCCCACTTGTTGACCCTGGAACGGACGGAATCTCTGGGGCTAGACATCGTGGAGGAAACCGTGGCGCGCATGCATTTGCTGCGCGCGCGTGG
>JBBSRE010000108.1:0-8865 GCA_038243365.1 Burkholderiales bacterium
ATAGGTATGCCTGTATTGGACCCCCGTGTGCTGGCCAGTGCCTAAGTGGGCACCTGTTTGCAGTGCATATCGATCTCGCGAATGCGTGAAACTCAGCTGGTCAAGCCGGCTGAGCTGGTAGCGCACGCTGGCCGACGCGGTGCGCTTCATGCCCGCGATGCGCAGTATCAGGCTCTCATCCGTGGGAAGCTGCGTTCCCAGATCTACATGGAACGACAGACGACTGTCTATGCGCTGCTCGTGCGACAGGTTGAAAGGCGTCGTGGTGCTGGCGCCTTGACGGCTTGAGGCCGTCAGCACGGTTTCGCCGTCCAGATGGCGCCAGCGCAAAAGTGCTTCCAATCGTCGTTCGTCGGGCGGGTTGCGGATGACGGTCGGGTTGGTGGCTGTGCGCTGGAGGGTGCTCGCCTGCAGGTCCAGCGACAAACGGGGGTTGAGGGCCAAATGGAGGACAGCATCTTCGCGCCGTTCATTCATGCCGCCCAGATCCAGGTAAGCCACCTTGGCCGCAATATGGTCGCTGAACGCTAACAGGTTCTCCGTCAGTTGCAGATGCAAAGGCGCATCGTTGATTTGATGCTCCTGGGCTTCAAAAGCGGCTGTCTGCGCAAGTCTGACATCGTGCGCTGTTGCGGCCGCGTTGATACGGTCATAGCGCGGCAGGCGTTCATCAAACTGTTGCAGCAATTGGCCGCTGGCGGCGCGATCGTTTTCGGCAAGCGCCAGGGTGATTTCTGCCCATAGCGGCCGGTTGGCAGCCTTCCCGCGACTGCGTGCGTACTGGTGCCAAAGGAATGCCCGTTCGGCGCCATATTGGCCGGCGTCCTGCAGCCAGCCGATGGCAGTTTCGGCTGCGGCGTTGGAATATTGGCCGGTCGCTTCCTTGTCGAGCCGCAGCAGTTGGCGCAGCACGTGCGTCGCCGGATCGCCTGGTTTCTGCGAGAGGATCAGCCGCGCGCGCGCGATGCGCCGTGTTTCGGTCAGTCCCTCGTCAGACAGCCAGCGCCTGTTGGCCGCTTCTCTCGTCAAGCCAGTGGCAGCCGCCTTCGCATGCGCGGCTTGCCATTCGCTGGAGTGCAAATGCCGCCGCAGGCGCCACGCGCGGTCCGGCTGCTGGTTCTGGTCCAGCGCATCGGCGTAATTCATCAGCCACAGAAAATCATTCTGGCGCGTTTGCAAACGTGGGCTCAAATAACGGCTGAGCGCGGTTTGCGGAAGAGACAGCGCTTGATAGGACGCGGCCAATGCATCGTGTACATCAGGCGAGCGGCTCCATTTTTTTTCGTGCTTGGCCAGCACGGTGCGCAGAGAAGCGGTGTCGTTGCTGTCAATGAGAAGCCAAAGCAGGCCCTGCTGCATGTCGGCCGAATCCGGGCTGGCTCGCAACCCAAGTTCATAAAAGCGCCGCGCATCGGTTAGTCGGCCCTGACTTTGGTGCCAGGCGCTTACCAAACGAAGAAACTCAGGGTCACTTCCCAAATCGCTCGAAGGAGCGCTATCGTTGCTCCGCTCGGCATCCCAGCGCTGTAGCAGTTCGGCAAAAAGTGGCCAGCGGGTCTGGTTGGAATACACCGACAGGGCCTGCATCAGATGGCGCGATTCATGGTAGCGCTGCCATGTGAAAGCGGCAACCTTGGCCGCCTCCAGCGGTTGCTGTGGCATCAGCGTGCGTATGAGTCCATCGTAATCGTCCACCAGCGTGCCCTGGGTTTCGATCAGCTGGCGGTAGGCGTCGATTGCCAATGAGTTCTGACGCCGGCTCTCCGCCAGTTGCCCGGTGAAGCGCCAAAAGTCTGTGGCGCCTTCACCGCTGGGAGGCTGCGCTTGTGCGCCCTTCAACCACAGCAGACCTTCGTCGGGTTTTCCTTGCGTGAGTGCCAGGACTGCAGCGCGCATGGCGCGCTGCGGGGTGTTTTGCGCCGGATCTTGCAGCAACCGTCGCCAAGTCTCGAGCGCCAGCTGGGGCTGCCCGGCGCGCTCGGCCAGCACCGCCAGTATTTCGAGCGTTTCTGGAGATCGCGCATTTTTTGCCAAGTAGTCCAGCGCAGGCTGTGGCGCACCCAGGCGCTCCGAGGCATCAACGAAAGCCCGGATCAAACCCAGGTCATCGGGCTTGCGCTGCATTTCATGGCGCAGCGCCTGCACCAGCGCTGCATCGTCGAACTGACCCGGTGCCAGGCGCAGCACCGACTGCCAAGCAGACTGCTGCTGTGTGGTGCGCGCCAGCACCAGCCAGTTTTCCAGCGCCAGATCGAGGCGCAGTGTCCACTCTGACACTTGGGCGAGCCGCTCGCGCCACACCATGTCCTGCGGGTTCTGCTGCACCGCCGCCCGCGCCACGGCCCAGGCATCCTCCAGATTCCGGTTTTCCAAAAAGACCTGATAGCCCAACGAATAGATTTTTTCGTCGTAGGCAAGCTTGGGCAGCGTGGTATTGGGCCGGGCCGCGTTCTGCGCTACGCGCAACAGTTCCATCTGCCCGTTGTCGGTACGCTCCAAGTGTTGCCACGACGTCGGCCCGTTCTGACGCACCTCCTCCATAAAATGGGCGCCGTCGTCATACGCAGGCAGGTTGACGAGCGTCGCCTCGTGTGTGCTCGATGGGTTCCGGGGTATTCGCAACACTACCGGCTGCACGCGCGCAGATCCGGTGGGCTGGATGCCCGCAAAACCACGCGGCGCTGCGGATTCGTTCAGCTGCGCCAGTCGAAGAAGTCGGCGCACATATTTCTCGGCGATGTCCGGGCGGCCCGCAGCCCGTGCCAGATTGGTGAGGAACAGCAGTATTTCGGTGTCGTCTGCGAGCTTGCCCAGCTCGCGCTCTGCCAGTTCCAGCGCGGCGACGGGCTGGTTGCCTGATTGCAATGCCCGCGCTGCCGCCAGGTAGTAGAACTTGGCTTTGGCCGGGTCGGTGCTGACGTTGCGTGCCTTGATATAGAAGGCGGCGGTGCTGGCGTAATCCGATGACGCCAGGGCATCGCGCGCGGCGCGCTCGTAGTACTCGGCAGAGCCTTCAGGTGTCGTCTCAAGCTCGGCCAGTTGACTGTTGAGCTCTAGGCCCATGGCAGGCTGGTTGAACTGTGCTGCCAAGGTTGCCAACCGGCGCTTTCGCTCTGGAGGCCAATCTTCGCGCGCCAGCACGCCCAATTGGTTTTGCAAGGATTGCAGCATGGCAGCGCGCAGCGCGGTGTTGCTCTCCAGCGTGCGTTGGTACTCAGCGCTGCTGAGCTCCCACAGCGCCCACAGGGCGTCGCGGCGGATATCTTCGTCTGTTGAATTGAGTGCTGGCTGCAGCGTCACACGAGCGTCAATGGTGTCGCCCCGAGCCGTCTGGCTCTGGGCGAGCAGCAGGCGTAGCCGGGGGTTGCCGGGGTCGCTGCGCAACAGGTTGGTGACGTAGGCAACAGAGAGCTCGGAATTGGCGGTGCCTGCGAGGCGCCGCTCCAGGTCTTGCCGGGGATAGAGGAGCCACAGCGCCACACACACCAACGCCGTCAACAGCGCGATGAGCCAATCCGGCGCAACGACGGGGCGTTCAGCCCTCAGAGCACTGGAGCTCGATACGCGCATGCATGTCCTGAAGTTTGAAGTAGCGCGCGCCTTTCAATGCATCGCTCCTTGCAGCCTGTGGGGTCAGCGTGCGGGCGCCCACACGCACGGTGCACGTTCCAGACGCCACGACCGCAAACTCCAGCGGTACCTCGGCATCCAGCGCAAACGACACACGTCTGCCATCCGGTGACGGCGCCCACTGGCTGAGCCTGCCATTGGCTTCGAGCAGATAGGGGCGCTGACTTGCTGGCGTCGCCGAGGTGTTCCATGTCAGATAGGCCCGGGGTGCCGCCAGCGAAATGTACCGACCCTCCGGCCCCGCACGATAGCCGGCAACGGCATTGCTTTGCGCAAGGTCGGGCGTGCCCATCGAAGCCGGTGCGCGCAAAGTGCGAACGGCGCCAGACCCCTGCACCCGCCAGCCATCGCCGTCGCGCGCAATAGCGTAGCGTTCAAAATCGATCACCTTTTCTACAAAATACGAGGTGTAAACCGGGTAGAGCGACTGGGCCATGGCCCAGTCGTACACCTTGATGAGTGCGGTCAAGCCAGCCCGCTTGCTGGCCGAATAGACATGGTAATAAATGTTCACTGGCTTGATGCGACGCGGGCTCCCCGTCATCTCGAAGGTTTCGATCGCGCGTTCAAACCCGTAGAACGGCCCCAGCCAGAGGTTGGTGTAAATGTTTTCGTTGGTGATGGGGGCGTAAACCTGCAGGTAACCATTTTTGCGAATTCCCAATGCGCTGATGGCGGTGAGCGTGGGGTTGGCGCGCGTGACGGACGTGTTGCCCCCATTGATATTGAGCAGCCCGGCACGAGCGGTGATTTCAAGGGCGTCTGCCCCCGGCGCGGTGTCGCCCGACCACTGGAGCAATTTGACCTGCTTGCCCTTGGGCGCCAGCCGCTGGTTGATGTACGCGGTTGAGCCGACGATCTCCCGCGTCAGGTCTACCGTGTAGCCCGGAATCTTGAGGCTGAAGGCCACGTTCTCACCCGCGCCATCTCCCTCGGCGAAAACGCCATGCTTGACATCGCGCTCCCACAAAAACGGGTGCGAATAAGTGTGGCTGCCAATCTCGACGTAAGGCAGCGCAAACATGTGGCGTGCAATCGGTTCGAGCTGCGGGCTGAGCTGGGGGTAAAGCCCTTGCGGAGCCACCTCAGCCTCAATGACCGACATCGTTTGAGGGACGGGGTATTTTTTGAACACCTGGTCGAGCAATACCTGCGCCGCGAGAGGGCTGCCGGGAAACTCGGCCCGCGACGCAAACCCGTCGCCATCGACGTGGATCAAGAGCATGCGCCGACCGTTCTCGGTGGTGGTATCGGGCACCGGCATGGGCGGCAAGCGCAGCGCCTGCGTGAGGAATGCGAAGGGATCGATGACCCACCGGGAGATCTCGGTGCCAGAGAGTTGAATCAGTGCAAAGGGATCAACGATAAAGCCGCCCCAAGGCGTGATAGCACCGCCCCAAAAGCGCTGCTTGCGGCTGTCTTCAAACTCCAGCAGCGGCGTGGACCTGCCGCGCATGGCATTGGTCAGTTGCACCGGTTCGAAGCCAGGCCCGGTCAAAGGCAGGGCGGTTTCAAACCCCATGATGGAAGCGGTAACGGTGGTCTGCAGCGCACCTACCGGTGTGGCTTTGGATGCGGGAAAACCCAGACGATCCGCCCACAAGCGATCAGGTTCCCTTCCAAAATCGCCAATCACCGCGAGTGGCATCTGCTCGTCCATTCGCAGCAGCAACCATTCGCTCAGTTCACTGCGCCGGTTCTTTGGCACATAGCCCGAAAACCAGGTGGCGATTCCGGCGTAACGATCACGCAGAATGCCTTTTGGCAAGGGGTTCACAACGTCCGCATATTCAACGACATAACCCATGTGATTCAGCGGCATCTGCAGATAGCGGTGCGCGTTGGTGTAGTTCAGCGCTGGCGCCTCTTCGCTGTTGTAGAGGATCAGCACGCGCCGAGGCATGGCCTCAATGCTTCCGATTCCCACGGTTTCCAGCGCTGCATCTGCCACCCAGGGAATGAATCCATCGGCTGCAATGCGCGCTGCGGTGGCGCGAGTCAAATCGCGGTCGTGCGGCTCTACGTAGTCAATGGCCAGCACCGGCAGCTTCCATTGGTCCCGCGAGGCGCGCATCTGGCCGATCAGCCATTCCCTGTCGGCCACCGGCACTGGCTGATAGGTTCGCTTGCGCGCGCTCCAGCCTTGGTACAGCGACTCGGCCGCCACCATGAATACCTGGTCGTGCACGCGCGGCAGAATCTCGAATCCGCGGTTGAGGATGAGCTTGATGCCAGGGTATTTGCGGTGCAGGGTCTGGATCACGCGCACCAGACCGTCCTGCTGGGCCTGCTCGTCGAACTTTTCGGCCAACCGGTAAGAGTCCAGAGTATCCAGAAAGAACCCTCGGTAACCCCGTTTCCACAGGGGCCCCACGACGCGGTCGGCAAAAAAGTCAGGCCATGCGGCGGGCGTTTGATCGATGACGTCCGAGTTCCAATCGCCGTTTCGCGCAAGCTTCCAGTCTGCCGGGATGTCTGCGTAATACGCGCGAGACGATTGCACTTCGGCGACAGACACGTAGGCAAACAGTTCAGGGCCCTGCGCAGATGGCTGGACGGGATCTGTGCGATGGTCGGGCTCGACCACCACCAGGTCAAACGTGTTCATTTCCGCCGGAACCGGGGACGCACCGTAGTGCAAGGCAATCGCCAGCGATGCTCCAGTTGCACTGGCGGAGCCGCTGCCCGTCATCGCGCGAGCTGCGGTGCCGACCCACAGCAAGGCCGTGGCGATCAAAACGGCCAAGGTGGAGCGAAGCAGGGGATGTGTCATGGGCAGCGAAGGCGGGCGATCCGGTCCTGGCTTCAAAATAAATTGAACGTCGGCGAAACTGCTGACAAAAAGCAACATTTTACGAACACCTGTTGCGCCTCAAGCAAAATAGCCTGGGCGTTACACCTGCCTGTTAGTGCTTTAGTCGGTATTGCGCGTCACGACGCTTTCGTGGGCCGCCCGGTGCAAGGATGCGGGCCTGTCGGCACAACGAGAGCATTTGTCACTCGATACGTGCTGAACGCCCGTTTGGATTCTTGAAAGGAAACTCGGACCATGGGAAACGGAAAAACCATTTTGGTGACGGGAGGCGCGGGCTACATTGGCTCGCATACCTGCGTCGCTCTTGCAGCAGCCGGGCTTTCCGCGGTAGTTCTGGACAACTTTTCCAACAGCCGCCGCTCCGTATTGGAGCGGGTCGAGCGCATCAGCGGGGTAGCACCGCACCTCGTGGAGGGTGATGTGCGGGACCAGGCGACGCTGGAGAGGGTGTTTTCCGAGCACGACGTGGGTGCTGTGATCCATTTCGCAGCGCTCAAAGCGGTAGGCGAGTCGGTTCGCGAGCCGCTGCGGTATTACGACAACAACGTGGCCGGCACGGTGACCCTGCTGCGCGCCATGCAGAGCGCGTCGGTGCGAACGCTGGTGTTCTCGTCGTCTGCCACCGTGTATGGCGACCCTGCCAGTCTGCCGATCCGCGAGGACTTTCCACTCAGCGCGACCAACCCCTACGGCTGGACCAAGCTGATGATGGAGCAGGTGCTGGCCGATGTGGACACTGCCGAGCCGGAGCAGTGGCGCATTGCGCGGCTGCGCTACTTCAATCCTGTAGGCGCCCACGAGAGCGGCCTGATCGGTGAAGACCCGCAGGACGTTCCCAACAACCTACTGCCCTACGTGGCGCAAGTGGCCGCCGGCCAGCGCGAATTTGTCAGCGTTTATGGTGATGACTACCCTACGCCCGATGGCACGGGCGTGCGCGACTACATCCATGTATGCGACTTGGCCGAAGGCCATGTGGCAGCGCTGCGCTACTTGGCGCAGCACACCGGCCTGCTGACGGTCAACCTGGGGACCGGGCGCCCGGTGTCGGTGCTGGAAATGGTGCGCGGTTTCGAGAAGGCGAGTTGCCGACCGGTGCCGGTGCGCATCGCCCCGCGCCGGCCCGGCGATGTGGCGGCTTGCTGGGCGGACCCGGCGCTGGCCGAGCAGCTGTTGGGCTGGAAAACGCAGCACGGCACAGAGCGTATGTGCCAGGACGCCTGGCGCTGGCAGGACGGCGTGGCGCGCACGCTGACCTGAGCACCGGAACCGACCTGCGTGCCTACTGCCTGCGTGCTATCTTGCGCAGCCAACTTTCAACACGGGAACCATCGCCATGCTTGCCAAACGCATCATCCCCTGCCTGGACGTGACCGGTGGTCGCGTCGTGAAAGGTGTCAATTTCGTGGAGCTGCGCGATGCGGGCGATCCGGTCGAAATCGCCGCTCGCTACAACGCGCAAGGAGCGGACGAACTCACCTTCCTCGACATCACCGCCACCAGCGATGGGCGTGACGTCATCCTGCACATCATCGAAGCGGTGGCCAGCCAGGTCTTCATTCCGCTGACCGTCGGCGGTGGCGTGCGCACAGTGGACGATGTGCGCAGGCTACTCAACGCTGGCGCCGACAAGACCAGCTTCAACTCCGCCGCCATTGCCAACCCGGATGTCATCAATGCCGTGTCGGACCGCTACGGCGCGCAGTGCATCGTGGTGGCAATCGACGCCAAGCGACGCAGCGACGCCGATGCTGCGCACATCGGCGCGGACGGCGTGCCGCGCGGCGCGGGGTGGGATGTCTACAGCCATGGCGGGCGCAAGAACACCGGCCTCGACGCGGTGCAGTGGGCACGTGACATGGCGCGGCGCGGTGCCGGTGAAATTCTGCTCACCAGCATGGACCGCGATGGCACCAAGTCGGGTTTTGACCTGGCGCTGACACGCGCGGTCAGCGATGCGGTCAGCGTGCCGGTGATTGCCTCGGGCGGCGTGGGCAGCCTGGAGCACCTGTGCGACGGCATCACGATCGGCGGTGCTGACGCGGTGCTCGCTGCGAGCATCTTTCACTACGGGGAATTCAGCGTGCAGCAAGCCAAGGCGCAAATGGCGGCGCAGGGCATTCCGGTGCGCATGAGTTGAATGCGCAAGTGGACTCGAATTTTGAGCAAAAAGTGGCTCTAGAGCACATGGATATTGCGCGAGTAGCTATTTTTTGTATAGCATAAAAAACGGGGGTTACAGTGCCTTGCCAGCATCCGGGCGGTTTCTGCCAGCCCACGTCAACACAAGCCCGCGTCAACGCCAGCGTGATGCTGGTTATGCGCCTACTTTCAATGGATGGATGAAACCATGACCCGCTCCTCGCCCTCCACCCGCTCAAGCGGCCTCGTTGCTCTGGCCTTGGCCTCCCTTTTCCTTG
>JBBSRE010000109.1:0-8770 GCA_038243365.1 Burkholderiales bacterium
AATTCGGCCGCACCACCGACCCGGTGCGCATGTACATGCGCGAGATGGGCACCGTCGAGCTGCTGACGCGCGAGGGTGAGATTGAGATTGCCAAGCGCATCGAAGGCGGCCTGATGGACATGGTGGAGGCCATCAGCGCCTCTCCCGCCACGATTGCTGAAATCCTGTCCATGGGCGAGGACATTCGCGAAGGCAAGGTTGTCATCTCCACCATCGTGGACGGCTTTACCGTGCTCAACGAGGCAGATGACTATGTGGCTGAGGAAGATTTCGACGAATTCGACGAAGACGATGATGACGATGGCAAGGGTGGCAGCAAGGCACTGACCAAAAAGCTCGAAGAACTCAAGGTCGAGGCGTTGCGACGCTTTGACACCATGCGTTCCATGTTTGAGAAAGTGCACAAGATCTACGACAAGGAAGGCTATGGCACGCCGGCTTACATGAAGGCGCAGAGCGCCTTGTCGACTGAGCTGATGACGATTCGCTTCACCGCCAAGACGATTGAGAAGTTGTGCGACATGACGCGAAGCCAAGTCGACGACGTGCGCAAGAAAGAACGCGAGTTGCGCCGCATCATCGTGGACAAGTGCCACATGCCGCAGGAAGTTTTCATCAAGGAATTTCCTGCCAACCTGCTCAACCTGGGCTGGGTGGAAAAGCAGGCCGCCGCCGGCAAGCCGTGGAGCACCGTGATGGCGCGCAACATTCCGCCGGTGCAGGACCTGCAGCAAAAGCTGACCGACTTGCAAGCGCGCGTGGTGGTGCCGCTGGCCGAGCTCAAGCTGATCAACCGTCGCATGAACGCGGGCGAATCAAGCTCGCGCGCCGCCAAGAAGGAAATGATCGAGGCCAACCTGCGCCTCGTGATTTCGATCGCCAAGAAGTACACCAACCGAGGCTTGCAGTTCCTGGACCTGATTCAGGAAGGCAATATCGGCCTGATGAAAGCAGTGGACAAATTCGAGTACCGCCGCGGATACAAGTTTTCCACTTATGCCACGTGGTGGATTCGCCAAGCGATTACCCGGTCTATAGCGGATCAAGCTCGAACCATTCGCATTCCGGTGCACATGATCGAGACGATTAACAAAATGAACCGCATTTCGCGCCAACACCTGCAGGAGTTCGGCTTCGAGCCTGATGCCTCGGTGCTCGCCGAAAAGATGGAGATCCCCGAGGACAAGATCCGCAAGATCATGAAGATCGCCAAAGAGCCCATTTCCATGGAAACTCCTATTGGCGACGACGACGACAGCCACCTGGGTGACTTCATCGAGGACGGCGCCAACACGGCTCCGATTGAAGCGGCCATGCAGGCGGGTTTGCGCGACGTAGTCAAAGACATCCTGGATGGCCTCACGCCGCGCGAAGCCAAGGTGCTGCGCATGCGCTTTGGCATCGAGATGACCAGCGACCACACACTTGAAGAGGTCGGCAAGCAGTTTGACGTCACGCGTGAGCGGATTCGACAAATCGAAGCCAAGGCGCTTAGAAAGCTCAAGCACCCAAGTCGCAGCGACAAGCTACGAAGCTTTATCGATTCGCTTTGATCCTCATAGGCTCGTCCTCGCGAAACCCCCGGTTGCCTGTGTGTACCGGGGGTTTTTGCTTAGCGAAGAGCGCGTTTTGGCGTAAACCTCGGCATCCAAGCCGACGTTCTAGGTGGGACGTGGCTTACGTCGTGATACTCCCAACCATATGACCATGGGCCTGTCTTTGAGGAAACCCTTGGGGACCTCACCCACAACCACTGAGGAAATAATTATGCGAACCAAACTTACCCTATTGGCCCTTTTGGCAAGTGCCTCTTTCATGGTGCAGGCTCAAACTCCTGCCGCCGGTAATCAGCCGCTGAACATCGCGCCAACCATGAAAACACCCTCGGACACTACGCGTGGTGCGGTTCAAAGCAATGCTGCAGCGGCCACTTCTTCAGGCGCAATCGCTACCGGTAATGAACCACTGGCGCCAAAGCCGACTACGGGCTCGACCAAATCACGCTCTGACGTAATGCAACAAGGCACTACAGCTCAGAAAAATGACACGATTTCCACTGGTGACGGCGCAAGCGGCACCACGCCAACCAATGCTGCAGGCGCAATGGATAGTGGCATGGGCAAGGATGGCATGCACAAGGACAAAATGCACAAGAAAGACAAGATGCACAAGTCCAGCAAGATGAAGCACGGCGACGCCGGCATGGAAAAAATGGGCGCAGACGCTGAGAACGTGAAAACAGGTAATGCGCCTTATACGAAGACGCCAAGTGACATGTCCAACAAGTCGCGCAGCGACGTGAATGCAGGCATCAAAAATAGTGGCGGCGTGGAAGGCGTACCTTCAGGCAACCAACCTATCGCGACCCGCCCACCGGTCGGTTCGGACAAGAGCCGCGCCAACGTGCAATCCGGCGGTACCGCCGCGGTGCAAAACGACACCCTGTCCACGGGCGACGGCGCTGCCAAAGCCAAGCAATAAGTCTGGGCGCGTTGTTTAGACAGTCCTTCTGTCGTGCAACTTGAGAACGGAGCGCATCAGCGCTCCGTTTTTTTTATGGTTGCTCGAGCGCGGCCGCACCCAAGCGCTGGAGGGACGCCAACTCCTCGCCGGAGTAGCCCAGCGCCGAGAGGACGCCATGGGTATCCTGCGCGAAGCGCGGCGGGTCTGACCGGACCCCTAAACGCTCGCCGTTCATTCGCAGCGGCAGAAGTGGAACCTGCGTGGACTCTCCCGCATGCTTGCCATCGGGAAGAACCATAGGACAGAGCCCTCCGGTAGCCCTGAGATGGGGATCATCAAACAGATCTTCTGGCTTTTCAATACGCGCGTACGGCAGGCCCTGCGCCTCAAACTTCGCCACCAATTCGGCACAGACGCATTCGGCAAACCGCGTTTGGAGATCCGGAATCAGCCTGTCACGGGCACGCACCCGATCATTGTTGGTGCGCAACTGCACGTCTTGTGCCAAATCAGTGAAGCCAAATGCTGCGCACAAGCGCTCCCACTGGGGATCACTGACCGCTGCCAGAAACACCTGCTCTCCGTCCAGCGTCTCAAAGATGTCGTACACGCCCCATGAGTGAATGCGTTCTGGCATGGGCGCCGCTGGCGCTCCGGTCACCGCGAACTGCATCATGTGCTGCGCCACCAGGAAAACATTGTTCTCGAACAGGGAGGAATCAATCTCCTGCCCTCGGCCGGTCTGGCTGCGCTGCATCAGCGCGGCCATGGCCCCGATGGCGCCAAACATGCCGCCCATGATGTCGTTCACACTGGCGCCTGCGCGGAGCGGGTCGCCCGACCGGCCCGTCATGTACGCCAGCCCGCCCATCATCTGCACCACTTCATCCAGCGCACTGCGGTGCGCATACGGCCCTGGCAGGAAACCGGTGTGGTTCACGTAGACGAGGCCCGGATGTGCCTGGCTCAGGGTGTCGTAGCCAAGCCCTAAGCGCGCCAGCGAACCGGGTTTGAAATTTTGTACCACCACGTCGGCCGAGCCCGCCAATCGAAGCGCAGCCTCCAAGCCACGCGGATGCCGCAAATCCAGCGCCACGCTTTTCTTGTTGCGGTTGAAAAGCGGAAAGAAACCCGCGCCGGCACCCAGCAGGTGCCGGGTGCGGTCACCGTCAATCGGCTCGACTTTGATCACTTCAGCGCCAAAATCGGCAAGAACCAGGCCGCAAGTCGGCCCCATCACCATGTGAGAGAACTCCACCACGCGAATGCCTGCCAGCGGAAGCTTTCGGGCGCTGGAGTCATCAACAGTGCGTGGCTGAGGCGATATTTCCTGTGTCATGGCAAGTTGAAGCGCCGGTAACGGCTAGAGCGAATGACCCTTGGATGATGCCCCAAGCATTTGCGTGGCAAACCTGCAACACAATCGCAAACTTGCCCCATTCTTGGATCCTTCGCATGACGGGTATGGTTTTGGAGCTATTAAACTTGTAGCAAATGAGGTTCGGCGCTATATTGGGGTAATCCACCTGCTACCGCGTTGGAATCGAAACGCCCACCACCCTCGCCAGGAGAAGCCGCATGAGCTCCAAGGAAAACCTTGCCATCAACCAGCTGTTTGAACGGCTCGAATCCCGCTACGCGCTGCGCGTGCTCTGGGCTTTGCGCGACGGCCATCCGCAAACCTTCCGTTTGCTGCAAGACAGCGTGGGCGGCATCACGCCCAATACCCTGAACACCCGTATCAAGGAAATGCGAGAGGCAGGTTTTCTGGACCATGGAAGCGATGGCTACATCGTCACACCCTCCGGCAGCGATCTGCTCAAGCGTCTTTCGGACGTTCAGGCATTTGCCAACCGCTGGGTGGCGGCCCGCGCCAAGAAGTAGCCCCCCGCGGGCGCGCACAGCGCTAAAATTTCATTCAAAACGGCTGCTAGCGCAATATCCATAAGCGCTAACAGCTATTTTTTCTATAGCAATCAGAAAGCTTTTTATGTCGATGACCACCACGGCCTCCGGCCTGCAATACGAAGACACCCAACTAGGTAACGGTGATGAGGCCAGCGCTGGGCAGCCGGTCTCGGTTCATTACACCGGCTGGCTCTACAACGACGGTGTGCAGGGCGCCAAATTCGATTCCAGCCGCGACCGCAATGACCCCTTTGGCTTTCAACTGGGCGGTGGCATGGTCATCAAGGGATGGGATGAAGGCGTGCAAGGTATGAAAGTGGGCGGACAGCGCACCTTGATCATCCCCGCCAACCTGGGCTACGGCGCCCGTGGCGCCGGCGGTGTGATTCCGGCGAACGCCACGCTCAAGTTCGATGTTGAGCTGCTGAAGGTCGGACATTAGGCATCTCGTGAGCCATACCGGCTGGCTGGCTGGCTGGCTCATCCCAGCCGCATCACCCCACTCTACCCGCCTGTGCAAGCAAGGCGGGTTTTTTACATCTCGGTTCGAGGACCCGTCCGCGGCAATGCCGGGCGGGTCAGCAGGCTGACCAACACCGCGATGGCCAGCCCGGTCGGTACGCCAAACACACCCGCTGAAATGGGCTGAATGCCATACCACAGGCTTTGCGCCATCAGTGCGTCTGGTAGCCATGCCTTGAGCGCCGGCACGTGCGAGAGCATGTAGTACGACGAGACACCCAGCCCGCTCAGCATTCCGGCGACGGCGCCCTGGCGCGTCGTGCCGCGCCAGAAAATGCCCAGCACCATCACTGGAACGAAGGCTGATGCCGCCAGCGAGAACGACGCCGACACCAGTGGCAGGATGTCCGCAGGCTTGAGCGCGGCCACGAACGACGCGATCACTGCCACAGTCAGCAGCGCAAACTTGGTCAAAATGACACGCTTCTCGGGTGATGCCGTGTTGCGGTTGCCCGAGCGAAAATACAGATCACGCACCAACGCATTGCTGATAGTGAGCAGCAAGCCGTCAGCCGTAGAAAGGGCCGCCGCCAGACCGCCCGCCGCGACCAAGCCAGAGACTACGTACGGCAGGCCGCCGAGCTCCGGCGTCGCCAGCATGATGAGATCGGCGCCGAGCTTGATTTCTCCGAACTGCACGATCCCATCCCCATTCATATCCTCTACCGACAACAGCGACGCATCCACGCGCGCCCACTGCGCCATCCAGCTCGGCAGTGCATCGAAATGGCTGCCCACCAGCGTGTTCATGACTTCGAACTTCACGAGCACCGCCAGTGCGGGCGCGCTCAGGTAAAGCAGCCCGATGAAAAAAAGCGTCCAGGCCACGGAGCGGCGTGCGCTCGATACCGTGGGAGAGGTGTAGTAGCGTGTCAGAAGGTGCGGAAGTCCAGCAGTTCCGACCATCAGGCAGAACATCAGTGCCAGGAAATTGCGGCGCGAATCTGCAAACTCTGCTTGCTCATCTTCGGTTCCTTGGGGGTCTCCTGCAAACGGTTGCGCGTGTTCAGGAAGGCCACCGAGGGGCAGCGCGCGCGCATAGGCCTCGCGCATCTGCTGCTCCCACAGTTGCCGGGCGGCGGTGGCATCCCGGGGAAGGGCGGCCAGTTCGCGGCTGCTCGCCACAATGATGCCGACATCGGCGTTTTGCGCCCGCAGCCTCTGGATGCGCTGGCGCAGTTTTTCGCGTTCGATCTCCAGCGCCTGGTCCACATTCTTCAGCCGCGTTTCATAGTCTTGAGCCCGCCGGAGGTAGGCATCCACCACTTGCTGCTCTTGCGGTGACGCCAGCAAGCCGGCCTCCAGATCGGCTATTTTTCCGACCTGTTTACCGTACACCATGACGGCCACCGGATTGCCCAACTGCTTATAGGCCAGCCACGACACCGGGATCAAGAATGCCAGCAACACCATCACATACTGCGCGACCTGTGTCCAAGTGATGGCGCGCATGCCGCCCAGGAACGAGCACAGCAGCACACCGCCCAGCCCCAGCATGATGCCGATCTCGAACTGAACGCCGGTGAGCCGTGAGGCAATGAGGCCGATGCCGTAAATCTGCGCCACTACGTAGGTGGAGGAGCACACCACTGCCGCCAGCGCGGCGATGATGCGTGGCCAGCGCCCGCCAAAGCGCACATGAAAGAAATCGGGCACCGTGTAGAGGCCCATGGCGCGCAGGTGTGGCGCTATCAGGATTGCTACCAGGCAGAAGCCGCCAGTCCAGCCCAGCAGATAGGCAAGCCCGCCGGCATGGTCCGGGGTGCCCGAATACCCCTGCAAGTACAACGCCCCCGACAGGCTGATGAACGACGCCGCACTCATCCAGTCGGCCGCCGCGGCCATGCCGTTGTACATGGCGGGTATGCGCCTGCCCGCTACGTAGTACTCCACCGGATCGGTGGTGCGCCCATAAACCCCGATGGCTGCGTACATCATCACGGAGAGAAACAGGAAGATCGGCCCGATCCAGTGCCGGGCAAGCCCGTTCTGCTCGGCCCAGGCCATCAGCGCGAGGAAACACAATAGCCCCAGCACATAGGTGGCCAAGATGCGGTGCAGGCTGCGGGCGTAGGCCCGCTCGGATGCGGCAGGTGACGCAGCGGAGGATGCGGTGGGGGTCAGCTGGTCAGCCACCCGTGCTCTCCTGCTGCGGATCAGCGATCGTTGCCCGCCCTGGCGCCGCTGGCGCATGGGCAGAGCTAGCCACAATAACTGCGGCAGCGGCGCGCTCGTCCGCACGCTCGAATCGACTCATCGCCATGGCGTAGACCACCACGATCGCGAGAAACACAAACACCGCACCCTGCGATGCCATCCAGAATCCTACCGGCCAGTCGCCCACTGCGAACAAAAGGTCTCGCGCGAAGAAGCAGACGCCAAACGATGCCATCGCCCAGACCGTCAGCAAGGCGCCCTTGAGCCAGAGGTGGCGCACATCGTGCAGGTCCGGCGCAAACGGGTGCGCTCCGCGCTCATCGCCTTCATCTGGCAATTCAGGCTGCCGCGGCGTCATGTGTTGGGCGGCTACTGGGCGCTTGGAGCGGTTGCCAGCTGTTTCCAGGTGGCCACCACGCTGTCCGGGTTGAGCGAGATGGACGAGATGCCTTCGTCGGCCAGCCACCGGGCAAAGTCGGGGTGATCACTTGGGCCCTGACCGCAAATGCCCACGTACTTGCCCTGCGCCAAGCAGGCCCTGATGGCCAATTGGATCAACGCCGTCACTGCCGGGTCGCGTTCGTCGAAATCGCGCGCCAGTAGTTCCAGGCCGGAGTCACGATCCAGCCCCAGCGTGAGCTGGGTCAGATCGTTCGAGCCGATGGAGAAGCCGTCGAAGAACTCGAGAAAGCGCTCGGCCAGCACCGCATTGCTGGGGATCTCGCACATCATGATGAGCTTGAGATCGTCCTTGCCCCGCTGCAGACCGTGCTGGGCCAGCAGTTGCGTTACCCGTTCGGCCTGGCCCAGCGTGCGCACGAAGGGCACCATGACCTGCACGTTGGACAGGCCCATGTCGCCGCGCACCCGGCGAATGGCTTCGCACTCCATGGCAAAGGCTTCGCCGAATTCTTCGCTCACGTAACGCGCTGCGCCGCGAAAGCCCAGCATGGGGTTTTCTTCCTCGGGCTCATAGCGGCTGCCGCCGATCAGCTTGCGGTACTCATTGCTCTTGAAGTCGGACAGCCGCACGATGACTGGTTTGGGCCAGAAGGCTGCCGCAATCGTCGCTACCCCCTCTGCCACCTTGTCGACGTAGAAAGCGCGCGGGCTGGCGTGGCCGCGAGCCACCGATTCCACTGCTTTTTTCAGATCCGAGTCGATATTCGGATAGTCAAGAATCGCTTTGGGGTGCACCCCGATGTTGTTGTTGATGATGAATTCCAGCCGCGCCAGGCCCACGCCTTCGTTGGGCAACTGGCAGAAGTCAAAGGCCAGCTGCGGATTGCCCACGTTCATCATGATCTTGGTGGCGATCTCGGGCATGGTGCCGCGCTGCACTTCGGTGATCTCGGTTTCCAGCAGACCGTCGTAAACGCGGCCGGTATCGCCCTCCGAGCAGCTGACCGTGACCAGCGTGCCTTCCTTGAGCAGTTCAGTCGCGTCACCGCAACCCACCACGGCCGGAATACCCAACTCGCGCGCAATGATGGCCGCATGGCAAGTGCGCCCGCCGCGGTTGGTAACAATGGCCGAGGCGCGCTTCATCACTGGCTCCCAGTTGGGGTCGGTCATGTCGGTGACCAACACGTCGCCTGCCTGGACCTTGTCCATCTCGCGGATGTCGTGCACCAAGCGTACCGGGCCGGTCCCAATTTTCTGGCCAATCGCCCTGCCCTCAGCCAGCACCGTGCTGGTGCCCTTGAGCTTGAAACGCTGC
>JBBSRE010000110.1:0-8757 GCA_038243365.1 Burkholderiales bacterium
ACCATCAACGCCGAAGATCTGCCATTCGTTCTGGAAGTTGGCCAGCAGGATCTCGCCCATCTGCGCCTGCGCGCCTTGCACCGCACGCTTGATCTCAGGCGCCTTGAACAGGGAAGCGCCGGCGTGCAGCGTGATCTTGAACGCGCCGTTGGTGGCCTTGTCCACATCGGCCACGAGCTGGGCCATGTTCTCCGTGTGGAAGTTGGTTGCCGGATAGGCGGCAGCCAGGTCCCAGGTGGTGCCTTGGGCGAGGGCCGGCGCAGCAAACAGGCTACCAGCCAGGGCAACGCCCAGGGCGGCGGTGGAAAAATGACGACGCTTCATGGGGAGACTCCACTGAAAGAGGTTGAAACAAGGCTGACACGAGTGCGTTCCAATGTAGCGTTGCCCGCCCCGGGGTTCGCTAGGTGTTTACGCGCAATGTCGACAAATTGGCGACAAATTGAGATGTCGCGTGCCTACAATCCGTTGGTAGCCGAGCAGATGGTGTGTCGTGGTTGGACGCAGGCACAACCCGTGCCCACCTCCAGCCAAGGCACCGCGACGACGAGCATCTCCACTCATTTATCATTTTTTTCGCCCCGATTTCTCCACCGGCTCATCCCTATGTCCATGCGAAAGACGGCTGCTCTCAGACACGATTCTCCGCTAGGGCCATCACCTGCGCCGGTAGCGTCTGGGGTGGCGGCGCGCCCCGCGGGTCATGCCGGCCATGCCGCGCGCGCGCGGGCAGCGGGGGGTGCGGCACCTGCACCAATCGTTTCGTCGGCGCATCTGGTGTCCGCCCACAGCGCCGAGATGAGCGAATTCGAGTTCGGCCTGATCGTCTCCAGCAATGCGTTTCAGCGCTGGGTGGTGCACTGCATGACCGCCGCCGGCCTGCGCGATCTCACGCCGCTTGACGTGCTGGTGCTGCACCATGTGACGCACCGCGCGCGTGACAAGCGCCTGGCCGATATCTGCTTCATCATGAACGTCGAAGACACGCACTTGGTGAACTACGCCCTCAAGAAGCTGCAAGGCCTGGGCGTGGTGCAGTCGACCAAGAATGGCAAGGAAGTGACCTATGCCGCCACCGATCACGGTCGCGCCTGCGTGCAGCGCTACCGCGATATCCGGGAGCGCTGCCTGATTGACGCGCTGAACGCTGATGATGGCTTGAACCGCGACATTGGCGAGCTGGCCCGTTTGCTGCGCGTGCTCTCCGGTGTGTACGACCAGGCTGCGCGTGCCGCCGCCTCTTTGTAGAAAATATTAGTCAAAATGGGCTGTAGCGCTTATCCATGTTGCGCGAGCAGCTATTAAAGGAATAGCAAATGGCGGATTCTGTGGTTCACCCGCGCTGGCAGTTCTGGATTGACCGAGGCGGCACCTTTACCGACATCGTCGGGCGCCGGCCCGATGGCGGCCTGGTCACGCACAAACTTCTGTCTGACAACCCCGAGCAGTACCCCGACGCCGCGGTCGCCGGTATTCGCCATTTGCTGGAGCTGGCTGGCGGTACGCCTATCACGCCCGAGCTGGTCGAGTGCGTGAAGATGGGTACCACCGTGGCCACCAATGCCTTGCTGGAACGCAAGGGTGAGCCCACGCTGCTCATCACCACGCGCGGGTTTCGCGATGCACTGCGTATTGCGTACCAGAACCGTCCGCGCTTGTTTGAGCGCCACATCCTCTTGCCCGAACTGCTCTACGAACGGGTGGTGGAGGCCAGCGAGCGCATAGGCGCGCATGGCGAGGTGGTGCTGCCGCTGGATGAGGCGAGCCTGCGTGAGCACCTGTGGGCCGCGCGTGATGCCGGGCTGCAGAGCGCAGCCATCGTCTTCATGCACGGCTACCGGTTTACCCAGCATGAGCAGGCGGCCGAGCGGATCGCGCGGGAGCTGGGCTTTACGCAGGTCAGCGCTTCGCACCAGGTCAGCCCCATGATGAAGTTCGTCGGGCGCGGGGACACCACGGTGGTGGACGCCTATCTCTCGCCGATCCTGCGCCGGTATGTAGCCCAGGTGGCCGAGCAGATGCCCGGCGTGCAGCTTTACTTCATGCAGTCATCAGGCGGCTTGGTTGATGCCGGAGCTTTTCAGGGCAAGGACGCCATTCTTTCGGGCCCCGCTGGCGGCATCGTGGGCATGGCGCGCACTGCCGAGTTGGCTGGGCACACGCGGGTGATTGGCTTTGACATGGGCGGTACGTCCACCGATGTGAGCCACTACGCGGGCAGCTTTGAGCGCGAATTCGAAACGCAGGTGGCGGGCGTGCGCATGCGCGCGCCGATGATGAGCATCCACACCGTCGCAGCGGGTGGCGGGTCGATTCTTGACTTCGACGGAGCGCGTTTTCGCGTGGGCCCGCAGAGCGCCGGCGCCAATCCGGGCCCGGCCAGCTACCGCCGTGGTGGCCCGCTGGCGGTCACCGATGCCAATGTGATGGTGGGCAAGATCCAGCCGTCGCATTTCCCCCGCGTGTTTGGCCCTGCGGCCGACGAGGCGCTGGACGCAGACACCGTGGCTACCCAGTTCGCGGCGCTGGCGCAGGCCACAGGCCGCAGCGCTGAAGACGTGGCGCATGGATTTATCCAGATAGCGGTGCAGCAGATGGCCAACGCCATCAAGAAAATCTCGGTGGCGCGCGGTTACGACGTCACGCGCTACACCCTGCAATGCTTTGGCGGCGCCGGTGGCCAGCACGCTTGTTTGGTGGCCGACGCACTGGGTATGCAGCAGGTCATGGTGCACCCGCTGGCTGGCGTGCTGTCCGCTTACGGCATGGGCCTGGCCGACCAGAGCGTGATCCGTGAGCAAGCGGTCGAACGCCTGCTGGACCCACAGACGCTGCCGGAAGTGGAAGCATTGCTCACGCGGCTGGGTCAGGCGGCCACCTCTGAACTCGCCACGCAGCGTGCAGCCGCAGCCAGTCTGGTAGAGGGGGAGGAAAGCGGACATGCAGCTCCGACCGCCGACCCCGGCGCTGTGCGCGTCCACCAGCGGATGCACCTTCGCTACGAGGGCAGCGATGCGGCGCTGGTGATCACGCATTGGCCCGAAACGTCGGACGATCCCGTGGTGCGCGTCGAGCTGCTGCACAGCGCGTTTGAAACCGCCTACCGACAGCGCTACGCCTTTGTCATGCAAGGCAAGCGATTGGTGGTGGAAGCCGTCTCCGCCGAAGCAGTGCTGCCCGGCGAAGCGCCTGCCGAGCCCGATCTGGCGGTGCACCCGACGCGCGACGTACCGCCGCGCGACACCGTGCGCATGTACACGGCCGATGTCAACGGCCTGCCGGTTTGGCTGCAAGCCCCCCTGTTTGTGCGTGAAAGCCTGCGCGCCGGTGACGTGCTGCCGGGCCCGGCCATCATTGCCGAGCAAAACGCCACCACCGTGGTCGAACCGGGCTGGGAAGCCAAGCTCACTGCGCGCGACCACTTGCAGCTCACCCGGCGCGTGCCGCGAGCAGAGCGCCGAGCAGCGGGCACGCAGGTCGATCCGGTGCTGCTGGAAGTGTTCAACAACCTGTTCATGAACATCGCCGAGCAGATGGGCCTGCAGCTGCAGAACACCGCCTACTCGGTCAACATCAAGGAACGACTCGATTTTTCTTGCGCGCTTTTCGACGCTGAAGGCCAACTGATCGCCAATGCGCCGCACATGCCGGTGCACCTGGGCAGCATGGGCGAGAGCATCAAGACCGTGATTCGCGAGAACGAGGGAAGCATGCAGCCCGGCGACGTCTTCGTGCTGAACGACCCGTATCACGGCGGTACGCACCTGCCAGATATCACGGTCATCACGCCGGTGTATCTCGACAAAAGCGGCACGCCTAATTTTTACGTGGGCAGCCGTGGCCACCATGCCGATGTGGGCGGCACCACGCCCGGCTCCATGCCGCCGTTTTCTACGCGCATCGAGGAAGAGGGCGTGCAGATTGACAACGTCAAGCTGGTGGATGCGGGCACCTTGCGCGAGGCTGAAATCCTGGCGCTGCTGGGGTCGGGCGAATACCCCAGCCGCAACCCGCAACAAAACCTCGCTGACCTCAAGGCCCAGATCGCGGCCAACGAAAAGGGTGTGCAGGAGCTGCGCCGCATGGCCGAGCAGTACGGACTGGATGTGGTGCAAGCCTACATGGGCCATGTGCAAGACAACGCCGAAGAATCGGTGCGCCGCGCCATTGCTCGGCTTTCACAAAGAATGCGGGACGGGCATTTCACGCTGCAGCTCGACAACGGTGCACACATCACCGTTGCGGTTCGGCTGGACGCCGAGGCGCGCAGCGCGGTGGTGGATTTCACAGGCACATCGCCGCAGCAGATCAACAACTTCAACGCGCCCACAGCGGTGTGCATGGCGGCTGTGCTGTTTGTTTTCCGCTGCCTGGTGGATGACGACATCCCGCTCAACGCGGGTTGCCTCAAGCCCATCGAGGTGGTGATTCCGCCCGGCTGCATGTTGAACCCGAACCCGCCGGCATCGGTGGTGGCGGGCAACGTAGAAACGTCGACCTGCATCACCAACGCGCTGTTCGGCGCTTTGGGTGTGATGGCATCGAGCCAGCCGACCATGAATAACTTCACCTTTGGCAGTGACCAGCACCAGTACTACGAAACCATTGCCGGCGGCAGCGGTGCGGGCGGTGTGTTCAACGATGCTGGGGAGTTGACCGGAGGATTCGCCGGCACCAGCGTGGTCCAGGCGCAGATGACCAACTCGCGCCTGACCGACCCGGAAGTGCTGGAGTTTCGCTATCCGGTGCGGCTGGAGCGCTTTGCCATCCGCTCGGGTTCGGGCGGCCTGGGGCGATGGCGCGGCGGCGATGGTGGCTTGCGCCGCGTGCGCTTCCTCGAACCCATGACCGCCAGCATTTTGTCCAACGGCCGGATTCACCCGGCGTTTGGCATGGCCGGCGGCGGCGCCGGCGCCGTGGGTAGCAACCGGGTCCTCAGGGTGGACGGAAGCGTTGAAGTACTGGGCCACATTGGCCAGGCGCAAATGCAAGCTGGTGATGTGTTCGAAATCGCTACCCCAGGCGGTGGTGGCTTTGGCGAGGCAGAAAAGTAGAAGCAAAAATGGCTCTGGCGCTTATGGAGAAAGCGCCAGCAGCTATGCAATCAGGAGTCCTCTACTGCGTCGAGCGCGGGCGGTACTTCTCGCGACACCGCCACATTGGCCTGAAATTTGCCCAGGCTTCCAGCACGTTTCGCCTTGGCAAGACCAACTTCCCCGCCGCGGCTGAGCGGTGCAGGCACGGGCTGGCCCGCCAGCCGTGCGCGAAACAGCCCGGTGCGCATCAGGAAGATGTTGACCACTGGCACGGTGAGCGCCAGAAACACCGCAATCAGGATGCCGTGCGCTGCCACGTGGTGTGACTGGAACGAGAAATACAGCACCGTGCCCAGCATCACGCACCAGCAGCCCAGCGTAGCGATGATGGAGGGCGCGTGCACCCGCTCAAAGAAGGTGCGCAGATGCATCAAGCTGTAGGAGCCAATCAGCGCTACCAGCGCGCCGGCCACGATCAAAACGGACACCGCGATGTCTGCCCACAGCGGCAACGGGCTCACGGGGAAACCTCCGTGCTGGGCGCAACGGCGCGAGCTTGGCTAGCGCAGCCCGGCACGGCGCTCATTCGATCACCTCGCCGCGCAACAGGAACTTGGCCATCGCCATCGAGCTGACAAAACCCAGCAGCGCAATGAGCAGCGCCGCCTCGAAGTAATTGGCGCTGTTCTGCTCAATGCCCAGCACCAGCATCAGCAACATGCCGTTCAGCGACATGCAGTCAAGCGCGAGCACCCTGTCTTGCGCCTTGGGGCCGCGCAGCAGGGGCACCAGGGTACATGCCATGGCGAGGGCCAGCAGGAAGAGCGCGGTGGGCACGGCGTAGGAAAATAAAGGGTTCATTCAAAGATCTCCATCAGTGGACGCTCGTAGCGTTCCTTGATTTCGGCCGCCACGGCTGCCTCGTCCTCGCCCATCTGCAACAAATGCAGCATGAGCATGCTGTGGTCGCTCGAGAGCTCGGCCCACGATGTGCCAGGCGTGATGCAGACAATCATGGCGAGCACTGCCAGCGCGTTCGGGTCGCGCAAATCGAGCGGTACATGCACGAAGCCCGCCGGATGCCGCCGCGAGGAGGGGCGCAGAAAAAGGTGCAGCGTTTCAATGTTGGAGCGCACTGCGTCCAGCATCACGCGCAGCGCCAGCCGCAGCACCGTGCGCGGCCTGCGCACCCGGACCGGGAGCGGGCGAAGCCCCCGCGTGAACACAGGGATCGCCAGGCTCAGCACAACTCCCACCAACGCCTGGCCCAGGCCCAAGCTGCGGTTGAGCACCATCCACAACAGGAACAAGGCCAGCGAGAGCAGGGGAGCGGGCAACAGGCGCTTCATGGCGCGCGCTCTCCTTCGGTCTCTTGCTTGCGGTCTACCGAGCCCGCAGCCACGCTGGGCACAGGTTCTGCATTCAGGATGGCGCTGACATACGCCTGCGGCGCATGCAGGGCGTCGGCGGTCGCTTGCGTGTAGCGCAAGGCCGGCCCGGCCGCGGCTGCAAGGAGCACGCACGCCGTCACCAACATGCCAATGGGAAAGCCTTCCACCATCCCCAGGCGCAGCGGGCGCCGCTCTTGCGCCGACCAGAAATGCGCAACGCCGGCACGTACCAACGCGGTCAGCGCCAGAAATCCGCAGCCGATCAGCACCGCGACAAAGGTCCAGCCGACCACACCCGGACGTTGACCGGCCGACGCCACCAGCCCGAGTGGGTTGAGCAGCGCCGTCAGCATGGCGAACTTGCCGACAAAACCCGAGAGCGGCGGCATACCCGAGAGCATCAGCGTGCAGCCCATAAAGGCCAAGCCCACGAAGGCGGTGGCGGCAGGGATCGGTCGCCCCACCACTGCCTGCTCGTTTTCGTCCAGGTTGAAGTTGCGTGTGTATTCCAGGTTGGCATTGAGGAAGGGGGCTTCCTCGCTTTTGGGCTCATACGGGTCTGCGCCTTCGGCCGGGCTGCGCCAGCGGTCCAGTACGTCACCCAGCAGAAACAGCGCGCTGATCGCCAGTGTGGAGCCGGGCAGGTAGTACAGCATTCCGCCTGTGAGCAGGTTCTGACCGAAGCCGCCGGCCGCCAGCACGGTGCCCGACGACAGCAGCGCCGCGTAGCCCGCCAGGTGTCCTAGCCGCTGCGAGCCCAGCATGCCGATGGCACCGAACGCCATGGTGATCATGCCCGCTCCAATCAGCCACAGGCTGCCGAACCCGGCCGAAATGCCTGCGTCGGCGCCAAACAGCAGGCTCCACAAACGCAGCACCGAATACACACCCAATTTGGTCATCAGCGCGAACAGGGCCGCCACGGGCGCAGTGGCCGCGCTGTAGGCCGGCACCAGCCAGAAGTTGAGTGGCCAGACCGCGGCCTTGATGAGAAACGCCGTTCCCAGAATGCCTGCCGCCGCGTGCAGGAGTGCCCGGTCGGACGGGCGCACGTTGGCAATGTGCTGCGACAAGTCGGCCATGTTGAGCGTGCCGGTAATGCCGTAGAGCATGGACACGCCGATCAAAAACAGCGACGACGCCACCAGGTTGATGGCGATGTAGTGCATGCCCGCCAAGACGCGCGCCCGGCCGGAGCCGTGCAACAGCAGACCGTAGGAGGCGGCCAGGGTCACCTCGAAGAATACAAACAGATTGAACAGGTCGGCTGTGAGGAAGGCACCGGCCAGGCCCATCAGCTGCAACTGGAACAAGGGATGGAAGTGCACGCCCACCCGGTGCCAGCGAGCGCAGGCGAACAAGGCGGCTGCCAGTCCGACCAGGCTGGTGAGGACCAACATCATCGCGGAGAGGCGGTCGAGCGCCAGCACGATGCCAAATGGCGCCTGCCAGTTGCCGGGCAAATAGACGCCCACCGCATGGGCAGCCCCTTCGTGGTTGGCCTGCAGCAGCAGCACGCTGGAGACGCCCAGCAACACCAGGCATGAGCCCACGTTGAGCGCCATCTTGAGGCGATGGCGCTCCTCGCGCAGCAGCATCATGCAGGCCGCAACCAGCATGGGTAGCAAGACCGGCACCGCGATGAGATGGCCCATCGCGCGGGCGTCGAGCAGGCTGCTCATCTGGACGCCGCTCCGGTGCCCGTAGGCGCAGCGAGGGGCTCGCCCGCGCCCTGCTCAGGCCCGTTGACAAGCTGAGTGGCGGGGACTTCGCCCGAAGCCGGCTCCTGCGCATCCACGTGATCGGTGCCAGACAATCCGCGCGACGCCAGCAGCACCACCAGGAACAAGGCAGTCATGGCGAAGCCAATGACGATCGCGGTAAGCACAAGCGCCTGCGGCATCGGATCAGCGTAATGGGCCAGGTCCTGAGGCACGCCGGCGCGCAGCACCGGCTCCTTGCCGGTGGCCAGGCCCAGCCGCCCCATGCTGAAAATAAACAGGTTCACCGCATAGGAAATGAGCGAGAGGCCCATGATGACCTGGAAGGTGCGCGGGCGCAGCAGCAACCACACACCCGAGCCAGTCAGGACACCAATGGCGAGGGCCAGCGTGAGTTCCATCAGAGGGTTCCCTTGAGATGCAGCCCAGGCTCGACAGCGGAACTCGCAGCAGGTTCAGAGTCGATCGCCGCAGCGTCATCGGCCCTGCGCGCGTGGGCGCGGTGCCCACGGATCGACTGGTGGGCGATGGAGGTAAGGATCAGCAGCGTGGCGCCCACCACCAGCACGAACACGCCGGTGTCGAAGAACATGGCGCTGGCAAAGTGCA
>JBBSRE010000111.1:0-8671 GCA_038243365.1 Burkholderiales bacterium
CCCTGCACATCCGTTCCCGCAGGTGGCGAACAAATCGTTGAACTTCATCGTGCGTCTGGCCGGCAGCGATGCGTTCGGGCGCAAGGTGGAGGTGGCCATCGTGCGGGTACCCCGTGCTTCGCCGCGCTTTTTTCGCTTGCCAAAATCTGTGGCGCCCGAAGGCCAAGTTTTTGTGAGTGTCTCCAGCGTGGTGCGGGCCCATCTGGCGGATCTGTTCCCTGGTCGCGAAGTTCAGGAGATGTCCCAGTTCCGGGTGACGCGTCACTCCGACTTGGCGGTAGACGACGACGACTCGCGCAGCCTGCGAACCGTGTTGCGCCAAGGTCTGCAGCGGCGCAACTTTGGCCAAGCGGTGCGGCTCGAAGTGTCTGCAGGTTGTTCGGAATTTCTCTCCCATTTTTTACGCAACCAGTTCGATCTGCCGGAGGCGGCGCTGTACCGCGTCGCTGGGCCGGTCAATCTGGTGCGCCTGGCGCAGCTGGTGGATATGGCCGCAGAGCCGGAATTGGTGTTTCCGCCCTGGATTCCGGAATGGCCGCGTGAGCTTCCCCGGGTCGGCTCCATGTTCGAGCGATTGCACCAAGGCGACGTGCTGGCGCATCAGCCCTACGAGAGCTTCGACGCGGTGCTGGCGATGCTGCGCGAGGCGGTGTACGACCCAGACGTGGTGGTGATCAAGCAGACCATCTACCGCACTGGCTCCGACCTTGCGTTGTTGGAACTACTACGCGAAGGTGTCCGCCAAGGCAAGGAAGTCATGGCTGTGGTGGAGCTGAAGGCGCGTTTCGACGAAGAGGCCAACATCAACTGGGCAGAGGCGCTTGAGCGCGCGGGCGCGCAGGTGGTGTACGGCGTGGTTGGTCTCAAAACACATGCAAAGATGCTGCTCGTCACCCGGCGCGAAGGGCGGCGCATGCGCCGCTACGGGCACCTCGCCACCGGCAACTACAACCCGCGCACCGCGCGGCTGTACACCGACCTCAGCTATTTCACAGCGGACGCGGCCATCACCGCGGACATGGACCAGCTGTTCAGCCACCTGGCCAGCCAGAACCACTTGCCGCGCATGCGCCGCTTGCTGGTGGCGCCATTCCATCTGCACCGCCGCATGCTGGACCGCATCGCCGAGGTGAAAGCGGCTGCCGCTGCGGGTCAACCAGCGCGCATCGTCGCCAAGATGAACGCGCTGACCGACGAGGCGCTGGCGCTGGCGCTGCAAGACGCGGCAGCCGCAGGCGCGCAGATCGACCTGATCGTGCGGGGCGCCTGCATCCTCCCTGCGGACGCGGCGGATGCGGCGCATGGCGCTGGTGTCGAGGGAGGCGCCGGCCAGGCTGGTCATGCGCGCCGTGGCAGCATTCGCGTGCGCTCCGTCATCGGTCGATTCCTCGAGCATTCCCGCGTCTTCTACTTCGCACACGGGAAGGAAGAAGTGCTCTACCTCTCCAGTGCTGACTGGATGAGCCGGAACATGACGCGGCGGGCGGAGCTGGCCTGGCCGGTGACCGATCCGGTACTTCGCCAGCGCATCATTGACGAGTGTCTGGTGGCATCGCTGCACGACGACTGCGACAGTTGGCAGCTGCAGGCCGATGGCAGCTATGCACGCGCACCGAACCCTTCGACTGGACACTCGGCGCAGCAGGCGCTGATGGCGCGTTATGCGGCCGCGCCGCGACGTGGGAGTCGCATACCGTGATGGATTTGATCTTGTGGCGCCATGCAGAAGCGATCGACGCAGCGCCTGGCGACGACGATATGGCCCGCGCGCTCACCCCCCGGGGCGAACGCGATGCTGCGCGTATGGCGCAGTGGTTGGATCGACAACTGCCTGCCGGACTGCGCGTGTTGGCCAGCCCCGCCACCCGAACGTGCCAGACCGCCGATGCGCTGGGTCGCAAGGTAAAGCTGCGGGCCGATTTGGCACCTGGCGGGTCAGCCGCAGACCTGCTGGAATGCGCCCGCTGGCCAGATGGGCGCGGCGCGGTTTTGGTGGTGGGGCACCAGCCTGTTCTGGGCGAAGTAGTCGCTCGCTTGCTGGGAATTGCGTCCGGCACGGCCACGGTGCGCAAGGGCGCCGTGTGGTGGCTGCGACAGCGCGAACGCGATGGGCAGCAGTACACCGTGCTGCTCGCGGTGCAGTCGCCAGGATTGCTTTGAAATAGATAAGAAAACTGGCTCTAACGCTTACCCGCAATGCGCAAGCAGCTATCTATTTGATAGCATTTCTCCGTGATGCAGCCTTTGCCGTTGCTATGCACCCACGGCCAGTTGCGGCGCACAACAAGGTTCGACGGCAGGCCTCTACCCATTGAGGGCCTGGCTCAGGCCTGCGCGATCACCAGTTCCCACGGCGTTTTTTGCCACGCTGCAGCTTCAGCTTCCAACAGATAGGCCGACTGCGGAAACTGCGCGGCCCAGCCACCGGGCAGGCTCAGCACGAAGCGTTGGCCCTTGTGCTGCAGTTTGAGGCCGTCTAGCTGGGGGTCACGCCGGGCGTGGCACAGTGCAGCCGCCAAGCGCAGGCACAGCAGCTGCAGCGCCAAGCGCGTGTCGCTCAGATCCACGTCCATCTTGCGCACCTTGCCCCGTTGGCCCAGCACCAGGGTGCCCAGGTGGGCCAGTTCGCCGCGTGAGAATCCGGCTGCATCTGTGTGGTCCAGGATGTAGGCGCCATGGCGGTGCGAATCCGCGTGCGAGATGGCGCAGCCAATCTCATGCAGTTGCGCTGCCCAGCCTAATTCACGCGCGCCAGGTGAGTCTTCAAGTAGGTGAAGCTGGCCATGCAATATCAAGGCCGCGTGCTGCACGCGCGCGGCCTGCGCGGCATCTACCGTGAAACGCTGCATGAGCGCGTGTACTGCGCTTTCTCGCAGATCGGTCGCAGGCAGTTCGCGGCTCACCAAGTCATACAACGCGCCTTGGCGCAGCGCACCCTGGGCGACATACAGGGTTTCAATACCAAGCATGTCAAAGACTGCGCACAGCACGCTGATGCCTCCGCCAATGACGGGCCGGCGGTCGTCCTTGAGTCCTTCCAATTGCACGGCGTCTGCTGTTTGCGCGCGCAGCAGCTGCGCCTTGAGCCACGCAAGGCCGGCGCGGTCAATGCGGTCTTTCTCGAAACCCGCGCCTGCCAAGATGTCGGCCACCGCACCTACGGTGCCCGATGCGCCGTAGGCCACATCCCAACTGTCCGGCGTAAAGGTGGCGAGCGCGTCCTCCAGCACGGCCCGTGCTGCAAGTTCGGCCTGCTGAAATGCACGCAAGGTGAACTGGCCATGGGCAAAGTAATGGGTGGACCAGGCCACGCTACCCAGCCGATAGGACGCCACCGCGCCGGCATCAAACTGCTGACCCAGAATGAGCTCTGTGGAGCGCCCGCCAATATCGAGCACCAGGCGGCGTTCATCAGACTGCGGCAGGAGGCGCGAGACGCCCTGGTAGATCAGGCGGGCTTCTTCGGGGCCTGATACCAAGTCAATCGGGAAACCCAGGATCTCGGTGCCGCGGCGCAAAAACACGTCGCGGTTCATGGCTTCGCGCAGCGTCTGCGTGGCCACCGCGCGCACGTGTGTGCCCGAAAAGCCGACCAGCCGTTCGGCAAAGCGAGCCAGGCAATCCCAGCCGCGCAGCATCGCTTCGTCGCTTAAGTTGTGTTCTTCGTCCAGACCGGCGCCCAGGCGCACGGTTTCCTTCAGATATTCGACGCGCTGGATGTGCCCATTGTCGAGCCGGCCGATTTCCAGACGGCAACTGTTTGATCCAAGATCGACAGCGGCAAGCATCGTTCCGTTTTGCATGGCTGAAATGGAGTTGTGTGGGATAGGGTTGAGCACAATAGCACCGGCTCTGGTCGGCATCGAGACAGTGCGGCAATGGGCGCTTGGGAGATCTGCACGCACTGCGGGGCAGGCCGGAGGGGAGGGCCGGCGGCCAGTGGCGCGCACCGGCTTGTAGGATTCCACCAACGGCGTCAACCAATCAGTCGGCCGTCTGCTGACAGCATGGTCTGCGTCACGTAAGTGCCGCGGCGAAGAGCGCCGTCACAGCGAACCATAAACCCGTCGACATCGGTATCCGTGCGCTCGCGCAGCGCCTGCAGCACGTTGCCGCGTGTCGGCGTGCCGCGGATGCCCGATAGCACTGCAGCCGTGTAGCGTGCCGACACGAAGCCAGCAAGTCCTTGGGGCGAGGGGGGCTCGTCGTAGAAATGCGCGAGCGCCTTGCGATAGGCGCGAACCACGCCCAAGCTGGACGTCAGCAGTGGCACTGCCTGCGTGGCGATCACCGACAGTTGCCGGGGCACGCCGCCCATCTGCGCAAGCACTTGCAGGTTGACATCCGCCAGCGCAATGAGGTAACGGCGCCCGCCACTTTGGGCCGGCAGGCGCCGTGCAAAAGTCTGTAGTTCTGGCGTACCACCCACGAAGAGCACGATGGCCTGGCGCTGCTCCGCCTGAATGTCCGCTGCACTCGCTGGCTGCCCAGGCACGGGAAGAGGCCGCAGCGTAAGCCCCAGAGCGGCAGCGGCACGCAAAACGGTTGGCAGAGCGCGGTTGCGTTGTTCGGCATCTGCAAACGCAACTCCAAGTTCGCGCACACCCACGGTGGCCAGGGACTGCAGAGCGTGAACCATTTGTTCCTGGTAGCCCGGAAAGATGCCAAATATGTTGCTGCCCGACGCGAAGCTGTCCTCCCCCTGCACCCAAGGCGCCACTTGCGCAACGCCAGCGCCGGTGCTGCTGCGCGCTTGCAGTTCTGTGAGTCCGCGCGTGGTGGCATCGCCCACGCAGCCAGACAACACAACGCAACTGGGGGTGGCATCAATGCGCTGCCATGCTTCGCTCAGGCCTTGCGCGGAGCCATCGGTGGGGAAGGGCAGGTGACGCACTTGCCGGCCTTGAAGACCGCCGGACGCATTGATGCTTTGCCATGCGCACTGCGAACCCGTCAGAAAATCGCGCCCCACGTCTTGGAGACTGAGCGACAGATCCACTACCTGTGCCACTACCACCGGGTCACCCGTGGGAGGTGTTGCTTCGGTCTGCGACAGCGCGGGGAGATGCGCCAGGCCAACCAGGCCGCTGAGCGCATGCAAAGCGCGGCGACGAGTAAGCGAAAGCTTCTGCAAGATATCAGAGGGCATGGAATGCGCTTGTTGCGTTCGTAGTCGGGTGAAAAGACCAGCGTAGTGCGCGGGCATGACATCCGCGTGACACCGCAGCGGTCCGGTCAAATGAAAAGCGTACTGCGGCTTCTCCTCAGGCGCCGTCCTAGCGTCGGCAGTCGAAACGTGCGCCGCGCAGAGATGTCACATTTCTGCTTCGCTGTCACGCAGCTGTCACATCGACCCTCTAAATTTGCACTTGCTTCTCTTAACAAAGCAAAGGATTTTGCAAATGAACGGTTCCATGTTTCGCATCTTGGTGTCTGGCGCAGTCGCGCTTTCAGGTGTTATGGCTGCTGGCGGCGCTTACGCGCAGCAAGAAGCCACCGGCGCTGGCGCCAGCTTTCCCGCGCCGCTGTATGCCAAATGGGCATCTGACTACAACAAGGCGACCGGCGTACGCATCAACTACCAATCGGTTGGCTCGGGCGCTGGCGTCCGCCAGATCGACGCCAAGACGGTGGATTTCGGCGCGTCCGACGCTCCTTTGAAGGATGAGGAATTGGCAAGCAAGGGCTTGATGCAGTTCCCCACCGTGATTGGCGGGGTGGTGCCGGTGGTGAACATTCAGGGCATCGAAGCCGGTCAGATGAAGCTGACAGGCCAGGTGCTCGGCGATATTTACTTGGGCAAGATCAAGCGCTGGAATGACCCTGCCATCGTTGCACTGAATCCCGGCGTGAAGCTCCCTGATGCAGAAATCGCCGCAGTGCGCCGAGCGGACGGTTCGGGCACAAGCTTCATCTTCACCAATTACCTCAGCAAGGTGAATGCCGAGTGGAAGTCCTCCGTCGGCGAGGGAACAGCGGTGAATTGGCCTACAGGCGCCGGCGGCAAAGGCAACGAAGGGGTGGCGGCATTTGTCGGTCGTCTGCCCAACTCGATCGGGTACGTGGAATATGCGTATGTGAAGCAGAACAAGATGAAATACGTGCAGCTGTCCAACAGCACCGGCAACTTCGTGTCGCCCGATGACACGGCTTTCAAGGCAGCTGCCGCTGGCGCCGAGTGGGACAAGAGCTTCTACCAAATCCTGACCAACCAGCCTGGCAAAGATGCATGGCCGATTACTGGCGCCACGTTTATCCTGATGCACAAGGTGCAGGACAAGCCGATGCAGGCGACCACAGCGCTGAAGTTTTTTGACTGGGCGTACAACCAAGGCGACAAGACCGCGGACAACCTCGATTACGTACCAATGCCCGACAGCGTGAAAAACGTCATCAGGAAGTCCTGGGGCGAGATCAAAGACGGCTCTGGCAAGTCGGTTGCGTTCAAATAAGCGCTTGGTGTGACCATCCCCGTCGGCGGCATGCATTGAGCATGCCGCTGACCATTTTTCGAGGCTTGCGACTTGTCTACATTGCCCCTCCCTAGTGCCGTCTCGTCGGCTAATGGCACAGCCGTGCGCAGACTCCCACCCCGCAAACCGCGCCTGAGCGGCGTGCTGGCCGACCGGATGTTCGCCCTGTTGGCGCACGGCGCTGCCTGGCTCACGCTGGCCATGCTCGTAGGCATATTGCTGTCGCTGGTGGTGGGTGCGTGGCCGGCGATTGACCAATTCGGGCTTGGATTTCTGACCAGTAGCACCTGGGACCCGGTCAAGAACGAATACGGCGGCTTGGTAATGATCTACGGCACGCTGGCCACGTCGTTCATTGCGCTGTTGATTGCGGTTCCCGTGAGTTTCGGCATTGCGCTGTTTCTTACCGAACTCTCGCCTGGCTGGCTCAAAAGGCCGCTGGGCACGGCCATTGAATTGCTGGCGGCGGTGCCTTCCATCGTTTATGGCATGTGGGGCTTGATGGTGTTCGGCCCTATTTTGGCGACCTGGGTCCAGGCTCCACTACAAAAAGCTTTTGCCGGCGTGCCTTACCTGGGTGCGCTGGTGTCGGGGCCGCCTGTAGGCATCGGCATTTTGTCGGCCGGCATCATCCTGGCCATCATGATCATCCCGTTCATATCGGCCGTCATGCGGGACGTGTTTGAGGTGACGCCCACGCTGCTTAAAGAGTCGGCCTACGGACTGGGCTCAACCACCTGGGAGGTGGTCTACAAGGTGGTGCTGCCGTATACCAAGACGGGCGTGCTGGGCGGCATCATGTTGGGCCTCGGCCGCGCGCTCGGGGAGACCATGGCGGTCACCTTCGTCATCGGCAACATGAATCAGCTCGACTCGGTCTCCCTGTTTGCCGCAGCCAACAGCATCACGTCTGCACTGGCCAATGAGTTCGCAGAGGCCGGCGAGGGCCTGCACCAGGCATCGCTGATTTACCTGGGGCTGGTGCTGTTTTTCATCACTTTTGTGGTGCTGGGCTTGTCCAAGATTTTGTTAATGCAACTGAAGAAATCGGAAGGGGCACGCTCATGAATGCCAGCGTTCAAACCTCGCGCATGCTGATTTCGGAGGCTGACTTGAAGGCGGCGCGAGCCGCCCGCTTCGCATCACGCAAGCGCGTGAACCGCATTGCGCTGTGCCTCTCCTTCGTGGCCATGTTGTTCGGCGTGTTCTGGCTGGTCTGGATTTTGTGGGAAACCCTTCGCCTCGGTCTTGGCGGTCTGTCGGTGACGCTGTTTACTGAAATGACGCCGCCGCCCAATGAGGTAGGCGGTCTGTCCAACGCCATCTACGGGTCGCTCACCATGGTGGCATTGGCCACGTTTGTAGGTACGCCCATCGGCATCATGGCAGGCATCTACCTATCCGAATACGACACCCACGGCCCGCTGGCGCATATCACGCGCTTCGTCAACGACATCCTGCTGTCGGCACCCAGCATCGTCATCGGTCTTTTTATCTACACCGTCATGGTGATTCGCTTCAAGAGCTTTTCAGGCTATGCGGGTGGCCTTGCGCTGGCGCTGATAGTGGTACCTGTGGTGATCCGCACCACCGAGAACATGCTCCTGCTGGTGCCGTCGGGCCTGCGCGAAGCGGCTTATGCGCTGGGTACACCCAAGTGGAAAGTCATTTTGTACATCACCTTGCGCGCAGCGCGCGCCGGCGTGATTACCGGCATTTTGCTCGCGGTGGCGCGTATCGCGGGCGAAACAGCGCCGCTGCTTTTTACGGCGCTGAACAATCAGTTCTGGAATGCTGACCTCTCCAAGCCCATGGCCAGTCTTCCAGTGACAATTTTCAAGTTCGCCATGAGTCCGTATGAGAACTGGCAGCAGCTGGCGTGGGCCGGCGTGTTCCTCATCACTATGGCAGTGCTGACCCTCAACATCCTGGCGCGCGTGCTCACGCGCGTCAAAAAGTGAAGCGGCGAAAGCCGTCTGTTTGGACACCATGCTGACTACCACGATTGCACCACCGTCCAGGCTGAGCACGGCTCACATGGCGACTACGATGCCTAACGCACCCAAGATCACCGTGCGCAACCTGAACTTCTATTACGGCAAATTCCACGCGCTCAAAGGCATCAACCTCGATATTCCTGAGAACAAGGTCACCGCTTTCATCGGGCCATCGGGCTGCGGAAAATCCACGTTGTTGCG
>JBBSRE010000112.1:0-8466 GCA_038243365.1 Burkholderiales bacterium
GTGATGGGACGGTCGGAACTGCCGTGGCGCATGGCATTGCCTAGCAGGTTACTCAAGACCTGCGCCAGCCGGTTGCCATCCCATACGCCCTGCACGTCACCGGTGGACATCACGGCCACCTGGCGCTCCGGATAGAGCCCATGGGCTTCGTCGATTACGCGCGAAGCAAGGGCGTCGAGTGAGGCGGTAGCCAGCTGCAGCTGCAAGCCGCCGCTCTGCCGGATGCGCGTGACGTCGAGGAGGTCCTCGATCATGCCGCCCATGCGCCGGGCGCTGCTGGCAATGCGCGACGCTATCAGCTGCGTACGATCGTCGTCAGTCAAGCGGATGAGCGCGCCCGCGTTGGTCAGTACCGAAGTGAGGGGAGTGCGCAGGTCGTGGCCCAGCACCGCCATGAACATTTCGTTGATGCGCAGCGACTCAGTGCGGCGCTGTAGCTCGTGCGCCAAGGCCAGGCGTTGCCGGTAGAGAGTGAAGAAAACCCCGGCCTTGCTGAGCAGCTCATGAGGCTGCACCGGCTTGTAGAGGAAATCTACCGCGCCACTTTCGTAACCCTTGAACTGCCAGTCGGCGTTGCGCGCGCCAGCCGTGACGAAGATCAGCGGGATGTGGCGTGTGCGTTCGCGCCCGCGAATCAGGCCGGCCAGCTCGAATCCGTTCATCTCAGGCATTTGCACGTCCAGCAACGCCAGTGCGATGTCATCGTGCAGCAGCAGCAGTTCCAGCGCCTCTGCGCCCGACTGGGCCTTGATCACCGTCACCTCTTCCTGCTGCAACAGAGCTTCCAGCGCAATCAGGTTTTCTTCCTTGTCGTCCACGATCAGGCATTTGACAGTGGTCACCAAGGTCGGAGCGGCGGACGTCAGAAAACGGTTCACAGAAGACTCCGGGCATGCAGGTCGACAAGAATGCTGGTCAGTTGCGCTGGCGGCGCGGTGTGGCCGGGGTTGGTCACCCCCTGCAGTGCAGCCAACGCGGCCAACGCGGCCAGGGGCATGGCAGGTGCGAGCGCAGTCTGCGGCGCTTGCACCAGCGTCAGGCCCCCAGCGTGGGCAATGGCAGCCATGCCGCACGCGCCGTCAGCGTTGGCGCCCGACAGGAGCACGCCCACCAAGCGCGGACCGAGGGCGTCGGCCGCCGACTCGAAGAGGACATCAATTGACGGCCTGGAATAGTGCACGGGCACGTCGATCGACAGGCTGATGCGAGGCCCCTCGTCTACCAGCACATGGTAGTTAGGCGGGGCGAAGGTGATGGTTCCCGGCTCAAAAGGTGCGCCGTGCTGGGCTCCCAATACCGGAAGGGCACAGCGCTGCGAGAAGATTTCCACCAGCAAGCTGGGTTTGTCGCGCGGCACGTGCAGCACGATCAGCACGCTGGCCTGCAAGGTGGCCGGCAGCGCCGGCAGCGCATCCATCAACACCTCGAGAGCGCCTGCAGAGCCGCCAATAACGATCGCGGAAAACTGGGTGTCCATTGCCTTCATGCCAGCGACCTCTTGCGGTAGATGCGCTCTGGCGCCACCAGGTCGTCGAAGTCTTCCGAGCAGCTGGAGAACCGCAGTGACTCCTTGCTGCCAAGCCCCAGAAAACCCCGGTGGCAGAGCGAATCGCGGAACAGCCCCAGCGCCCGGTCCTGCAGCTCGCGCTCAAAGTAGATCAGCACATTGCGGCATGAGACCAAATGCACTTCCGAGAACACACTGTCGGTGGCCAGGCTGTGGTCGGAGAACACCATGTGCTCGCGCAGCGACTTGTGGAACACCACCCGGCCATAACCTGCGGTGTAGTAATCCGAAAGTGAAGTGCCGGCCCCGGAGGCCGCGTGGTTCTGTGTGAATGCAGGCACCCGCGCCGCGTCGAACACGCCCGTGCTGGCAGACTGCAGCGCTTCGGGATTGATGTCGGTGGCGTAAATCAGGGTGCGATCCAGCAGGCCCGCTTCGTGCAGCAGCACTGCCAGCGAATACACCTCTTCGCCTGCACTGCAGCCTGCAACCCACACCTTGAGGGAAGGGTAGGTGCGCAGCACCGGCAGCACCTGCTCGCGCAGCGCGCGAAAGTAGCTCGGGTCTCGGAACATGTCGCTCACCTGTACGGTGAGGTACTGCAGCATGCCGGAGAACACCTCGGGTTCATGCAACACGCGGTCTTGCAGCTGGGAGATCGTCTTGCACTCGAACTGCAGCAGTGCTGCATTCAACCTGCGCTTGAGGGACGCCTGCGCATAAGAGCGGAAGTCGTAGTGATAGCGCAGGAAGATCGCATCGACCAGCAGGCGCTGCTCGATGTCGGAGGTGCGGGACGGTTTTCGGTGGGGCACAGGCGCCTTCGAGGGGGCGTTATTTGGGCATCCACACGCGCACGAGCGACATCAGCTTGTCGACGTCGAGCGGTTTGGCGATGTAGTCGCTGGCGCCGGCGGCCAAGCACTTTTCCTGATCGTCTCGCATGGCCTTGGCGGTCAAAGCGATGATGGGCGTGCGGCGCCATGCCTGGCGTTTGCGGATCTCGCGCATGGCCGTGTATCCATCCATCTCCGGCATCATGATGTCCATCAGGATCAGATCAGCGCCTTGCGGGTTGTCACTTTTTTCCAGCCACGCCAAAGCCTCGAGTCCGTTGCGCGCAATTTCTACGCGCACGCCTGTGGGCTCGAGCACGCTGGCCAGTGCAAAGACATTGCGCACATCGTCTTCAACCACCAGCACGGTGCGGCCTTCAAACGCTTCATCACGGTTGCGCGCCACGCGCAGCATCTTCTGGTGCTCCGCGGTCATGGTGGATTCGACCTGGTGCAGGAACAGTGTGACTTCGTCGAGCAGGCGCTCGGGTGAATGGGCGTCCTTGATGATGATGGAGCGGGAAAAGCGCTGCAGCTTCTGCTCTTCATCACGAGTCAGGGCGCGGCCGGTGTAGACAATGACCGGCGGGAAAGACACGCCATCTTGTTCGGACATTTTCTCCAGCAGCTCGTAGCCGCTGAAGTCCGGCAGGTTCAGGTCCATCACCATGCAGTCAAAAGTCGAATGCACCAGGTGGTCCAGCGCTTGCATGGCGGTACCTGCTGAGACTATTTCAATGCCTTCGCCATGGAGCAGCAGCTCCACACTTTCGCGCTGACGCTCGTCGTCCTCGACAACCAAGACACGGCGCATGCCCTGGCTGAATTTCTCCTCCAGACGCTCAAGAGCGCGCACCAGTTCTTCGCGTTTGACAGGCTTAAGCGCATAGCCCACCGCACCGAGCTCCATGGCTTCCTTGGAGTAATCCGCCACCGAAACGATGTGCACGGGAATATGCCGGGTGCCGGGGTTGCGCTTGAGCTGGTCCAGCACCCCCAAGCCAGAGAAGTCGGGCAGGTTCACATCCAGCACGATGGCAGCGGGCTGGTGCTCCAGCGCGGACTGCAGGCCTTCGCCAGCCGTGGGAGCCACGGTGCAGTCAAACCCCATTTCAATCGCCAGGTCCTGCAGGATCTGCGCAAAACGGGGGTCGTCTTCGATCACCAGCAGACTGCGGGGCCCCTTGGTCCAAGGGGCGAGTGACGCTAGAGGCGATTTCGGTATCGCCCCACCCGCGGAGCTGCGAATGGGCGCGCTCTGGGCGGCAGACGATGATTGCGCTGCGGTGGCAGCGGCCCTGTCGGTGCCCGGCCCGCCAACTGGCAGTGAGAGCGTGAAGGTGCTGCCTTTGCCGGGAGTGCTTTGCAGCGTGACATCGCCGCCGAGGCGCTGTGCCAAGGTGCGCGAAATGGACAAGCCCAAGCCCGTACCACCATATTTGCGATGCGTGCTGCCGTCTGCCTGGCGAAAGGCTTCGAAAACCAGGCCTTGCTGGTTCGGTGCGATGCCGATGCCGGTGTCGCGCACCGCCAGATGCACATGGCCCTGCGCATCCGCGCTGACGTGCACGTGAACCGAGCCCTTGTCGGTGAACTTGATGGCGTTGGAAAGCAGGTTCTTCATGATCTGACCGAAACGGCGCGGATCGGTGGTGATCTCAGCTTGCACCGACGGGTCGATTTCGCTGGTGATCTGCAGACCTTTCTGCGCAGCCAGGGGCCGCAGCGGCTCAACCAAGTTGGTCAAGGCCTTCTCGACCTGTAGCGCTTCGACGTCCACATCTGCCTGCCCGGCCTCGATCTTGGCTAGATCGAGAATGTCGTTGATCAGGGCCAACAGGTCGTTGCCAGCGCCGTAGATCGTCTGCGCGTACTTGATCTGATCCGCGCTCAGGTTGCCGGTCTTGTTGTCGCCCAGCAGCTTGGACAGGATCAAGGTCGAGTTGAGCGGTGTGCGCAGCTCGTGGCTCATATTGGCCAGAAATTCGCTCTTGTATTTGCTGGCGAGTTCCAGCTCTTCAGCCTTGGCCGACAGCACTTCCTGAGCATCCAGCAGTTTCTCGCGCTGGTCTTCCAGCTGACTGGTCTGTTCTTCGAGCTGTGCGTTGGTCTGCTCCAACTCGGTTTGCTGCAGTTCCATTTGCGCTTGCGATGCTTGGAGCGAGCGACTTTGCTGTTCCAGCTCTTCGTTGGAAACGCGCAGCTCCTCTTGCTGGGTTTGCAGGGTTTCGGCCTGGCGCTGCGTCTCGCGCAGCAGGCGTTCGAGCTCAGTACGGTCCAGTGCGGCGCGAATCGCCAGCGCCAGCATTTCGGACGCGCGCGTCAGCAGCTCTTTGTCGGCCAGGCGCACAGCGCGGAAAAACCCCAGTTCCACCACGGCTGAGACACGGCCGGCATACACCGCAGGCACCAACAGCAGTTCGCGCGGCGTAGCAGCGCCCGTGGCAGAGGTGACTCGCAAGTAGCCCTCAGGCACGTCGTGCACGTGATGCACCACGCGCGAACGCAGGGCCTCGCCGAGCAAGCCTTCGCCGAGCACAATCTGACCGATGGTGTGCTGTGAATCCAGCGCGTAGGCGCCGAACAGCTCCAGGCGCTGCGAACCACGCACCACGTAGGCGGCGCCCACTTGCGCGCCCATGTAATTCGACAAATGACGCATGGCGACTTCGCCCAGCACGTCGAGCGTGTGGTCGCCCTGCAGTTCCACGCCCAGGCCCAGGATGCCGAAGTCCACCCAGGTCTGCCGTGCCTTGGTCGCCTGCTCGCGCGCGGTCATGGCGGCCGCCAGACCGATCAGCACCAGCAGCAGCGCGGAGCCGCCCCAGGTCAGCCAGGCGGACCAGTCGGCCACTTTGCGCCATTCGTCGCGCCGGTCGTCCACACGCTGCTGCAGTTCGGACTTGAACGTGTCAGCCCGCTGGCGCAAGGTCTCCATGGCCGCCTGTCCCCGCCCCGAGCGCACCAGCTCCAGTGCTGCCTGCACGTCGCCACGGCGATGCAGCATCAGGGTTTCGTCGAGTTCACTGAATTTTGCGCCAATGAGGGATGCCAACTCTTTGTGGCTCTGCATCAAGGCTTCGCGCTTGTTCAGCGTGGCCTGCAGTGCGGCAAGCTCTCCAGGCATCTTGGCTGCGGCCACGTCGTAGATGGAAAGGTAAACGGGTTCGCCCGTGAGCATGAAGCCGCGCTGCCCGCTTTCGGCTTCTGTGGCCGAGCGCATCACCTGCTGCAGCAGGTGTATGGATTCCTGGGCGTTTTCCACCCGGCCTACCGCGCTGATACGTTGGGTGGCGGCCCAGTAGGTGACGATGCCGATCAACACCGTGGCCAGCGCAGCCAGCAAAAAACCGAACAGTACCCGCCGTGAGACGCTGGCATTGGCGGCGACACGGTGCTGGTCTTCGGCGGTCTGGTCGCGCGCAAGCGGCATGGGGGAGACCTCGGAGGGTGGCTTCATCATGTCGGGGTTTTTTCTCGAAGGGAGGCGAAGGCCAAACGCTTATTGTCGCCAAAAGACGGGGTCGCCCCGCGCCCGCGCATTGTCGCCGGGCAGGCGCTGCTACATTCTTTGCCTGCTATGGCAGCCCGTGCAGCCCCTGCCCCACGCGGTACCCGATGCCCCAATGTCTGCTCCTCGCTCGCGCCTTGCTCTCTACCTCGATCTGATCCGCTGGAGTCGCCCCGCGGGCTGGCTTTTGCTGCTGTGGCCTACGCTGTCGGCGTTGTGGGTCGCAGCGAATGGCTTTCCTGGGTGGCTGCTGCTGACGGTGTTCACGCTGGGCACCATCCTGATGCGCAGCGCGGGTTGCTGCGTGAATGACGTGGCAGACCGCGAATTTGATCGCCACGTCAAGCGCACCGCGCAGCGACCTGTCACCACCGGCGCGGTGTCGCCGCGCGAAGCGCTGTGGCTGGGCGCGGCGCTGGCGCTTGCAGCCTTTGGGTTGGTGCTGTTGACCAACCCGCTCACGGTGGCGTGGTCGGTAGCGGCGCTGGCCATCACGCTGATTTATCCGTTTGCTAAACGCCATCTTTCCATGCCCCAGGCGGTGTTGGGGATTGCCTTCAGTTTCGGCATTCCAATGGCGTTCGCAGCGGTGCAGGGCCAAGTGCCGCTGCTGGCGTTGTGGATGCTGCTGGGCAACGCCTGCTGGGTGCTGGCCTATGACACCGAGTACGCCATGGTCGACCGGGACGACGACCTGCGGATCGGCATGAAAACCTCCGCCATCACCCTCGGGCGCTTCGATGTGGCGGCGGTGATCCTTTTCTATCTGGGGCTGATCGCTATCTGGGGCACGGTCTTGTGGCAGCGCGGGTTCGGCGTGGTTTGGGGAGCAGCGCTGGTGGTGGCTCTGGCGCAGGTGGCGTGGCACGCGCACATGATCTGGGGGCGCACACGGGAAGGCTGTTTCAGGGCCTTCCGCCTTAACCACTGGATTGGCCTCACGCTGTTTGCCGGCATCGTGGCAGACACCGCGTTGCGGCAACTGCTATTAAAAGTGTAGCTGCTAGCGCTTACTGCATAAGCGTTAGACGCCTAAAACACCTAAAGTTTATGCGCCCCGCTGTGCTGCGGATAAAGCGGCAGATGGGCACGCACAGGCAGCCGCTTTGCGAACCGGCAACCACCGGGCGCGTCAGGTTCCGAACTCTTCGCCCAGTTCGCGTGCGCGCCGCTCCGCGGCGGCGATGGCGCGCTCCAGCGCGTCGCCCACTTCGGCGTGCTGCAAGGATTCGATGGCGGCGTGGGTCGTGCCGCCCTTGGAGGTGACGCGCTGGCGCAGCTGCGCTGGCCCCACGTCGGAGCGCCGAGCCAGTTCCGATGCGCCGCCAAAGGTGCTCACCGCGAGCTGCAGCGCCTGCTCTTCGCTCAGGCCCAGGTCTTCACCGGCCCGCGCCATGGCTTCCAAAAAATAGAACACGTAAGCGGGGCCGGAGCCCGACAGCGCCGTGACCGCGTCAAGCTGCGATTCCTGCTCCACCCACAAGATCTCGCCGGTGGGCGCCATCAGCTGCTCCACCCTCTGGCGTTCGCCGGAGTCAACGGCATTGCGAGCGAACAGCCCACTGATGCCGCGGCCGATGAGCGCCGGTGTGTTCGGCATGGCGCGCACGATGCGCTCGCTGCCCAGCCACTGCGCGATGCTGCTGGTGCGGATGCCGGCCGCTACGCTCAGGTGCAGGGCATCACTGGTGAGGGGCCTGGCTTTCAGCGCGGCCTCGCGAAACACCTGCGGCTTGACCGCCCAGACCACCAGTTCGGCTTCGCGCAGCTGGGTTCCGGGTTGTTCCTCGGCGGTAATGCCAAAGGACTCCTGCAATGCGACGCGAGCCTGTTCCGCAGGCTCCACGACCTTGATCTGCGCGGGAGACATGCCTTTCGCGATCAGACCGCCGATCAAGGCGGTCGCCATGTTGCCGCCGCCGATAAAGGCGACGATCGGGCCGGGCGGGGTGGCGTCGGATGCGGTCGGGGGAATGGCAGACATGGCGTTCTAGGGCGTCTCGGACGTTGGGCGGAAGTTCTGGAACCCGCTGAATCGCAGGCGGGTGGGGCCAGCGGACAAGGTGGCGCATTGTCGCTCCGCGCCCACGGCGCTTCCAAGCTGGCGGTTTCAGCGCGGCGTGATGGCCTACACGACGGGCGTGTTGGCGAGCACGCGCCTCAAGGTTCGAGCGTTGCCTGGCGCACCGCATGTTCCCAGCGCTGCATGAGTTCCTGGGCCCGCTCGGGCGCGATCTGCGGCTCGAAGCGCTTCTCTGCGCGCCAGAGCTGGGCCAGCTCATCGGTGCTGGCGTAAACACCGCTGGAGAGGCCGGCGAGGTACGCGGCGCCCAAAGCCGTGGTTTCTATCACCGCCGGGCGCACGACGGGGATGCCGAGCAGATCGGCCTGGAACTGCATCAGGAGATCGTTCACACAGGCGCCGCCGTCCACGCGCAGTTCGCTTACCGGTGCGCTGCCAGCCGAAACCGCGTCGCGCGCCATGGCCTGAAAAAGCGCGGCGCTTTGGTAGGCAATGCTCTCCAGTGCCGCCCGGGCAATGTGCCCCAGAGTACTGCCCCGCGTCAGGCCCGTGATGGTGCCGCGCGCGTCGGGCTTCCAGTAGGGCGCAC
>JBBSRE010000113.1:0-8430 GCA_038243365.1 Burkholderiales bacterium
CTGTGTTGGACCTCACGCAGATACATGTCGGAGGCAACCTGAAGTTGTTGCTGCGAGAACGGCGAGGCAAGCTTGCCGTGCTGAGACCTTGACGGATTGGGACAGCGGACTGATAGGTGGCAGGCTTTTCAAGCCAAATCGACCTCTAGCGCTTATGGATAAAGCGCAACAAGCTATCACATTCATAGCATCAAGCAAGGGCGAAGCGGCGCAGTGCGCTTGTTCGCCTTCCCGCCATCAGTTCGCCACCAACCGGCGCAACCAGTCCAGCAAGACTTCGGGCAGCAACTCCGGCCGCGGTAGCAGCGCGTAGTGGTGGGCGCCGAAGACGGCAGGCAAATAGCCCGCCGCCTGCCGGTCAATGGTGAGGCAGAACGGCGAGATGCCTTGCAAACGCGCTTCTGTCACGGCCTGGCGCATGTCTTCCACGCCATAGCGGCCTTCGTAGTCATCAATGTCGTTGGGTTTTCCATCTGACAGCAGCAAGAGCAAACGGTGCTCGGCGGGCTCGTGCATGAGCGTTTGTGCGGCGTGGCGCAAGGCTGCGCCAGCGCGGGTGTAGTGCTCGGGCTCCAAGCCGGCGATGCGCAGTGCCGCCGGCGGACCATAGGGCTCGGCAAACGTCTTGACGCTGCGCACCACCACTCCGCCCGGACCTTCGCCCGAAAACGCCTGCACGCAAAACGGCGCGCCCATACCGTCGAGCGCGATGCTGACCATCAGCAAGGCTTCGCGCTCCACGTCGATCACGCGGCGGCCGGGCGCGACCCAGCCGTCGGTCGAGCCGCTGATGTCCACCAGCACCAGCACGGCCAGGTCACGCCGGGCGCGGCGCTCGCTTTGGTACAGGCGCGGGTTCAGCGGCAGGCCGGCGCTGAAATCGGCGCGCGATTCCACGCAGGCTTCCAGATCAATCTCGTCGCCGTCGAGCTGGCGGCGCACCCGCACGCGCCGCGCGCGTAGCAGTTCAAAGCGGCGGCGCACCTCGTGCAGCATGGCACGGCGTTCGCGCAGCGTGTCATCCAACCACTGCTGAGGGCCAGGCACCGCTTCGCTCAAGTGCACTGCGGCGCCGTTTGGGCGATAGGTATTCGTGCGCCAGTCCCACTCGGGGTAGTGCAGCACTGAAGGAGCGTTAGCGGCTACCGCGTTCTGCGCCATAGCCTTGCGAGCGAGAGCGTCTGGCGGGTCGTCGGAGATCAGCACTTCCTTGGGCTTGCCGGGTGCCGAGATCAACCGCGCTTCCGGCAATTCGGAAAGCGCCTCGGCAAAGTCTTCTGCGGCGGTGCTGGCGTCGCGATCGGTGGGGCGCTGCACGCCCATGCCGTCTTCGACCTGCTCGTGCGGCTGGGCGGTCTGCACCATCCAGGCACCGGGCGAGCCGTCGTCTTCTTCCTCCACCGGTGCACGCGCTTCCGGCCGGCGCAGCATGCGGGCGCTGCGGGGCACGGGCGCGTTGGGGTCGTCGGGTGGTGGATCATCCGGCGCGCCACCCATCTCACGCGCCCCATCGGTGCGCGCTTCGCCCAGCCACAGATCGCGCCAAAGCCAGCGACGCGGCGGCCGGGAGCCTGCAGGCCATGCCAACGCGGCAGCGATGGTGCGAGACAGCGCCAGCGTTTGCTCGACAGTTGCTGGAAGCACCAACAGCAACGGTCCTGCTGCCGCGGCGCTCTGGGTGCTGCGCGCGACAAACGTGGTTGGTGTCAATGCGATGTCTGCGTCAACCGGCTGACCTGCCTTGCCAGCCAACAACGAACGCGCGAGACGATCTAGTGCGCGCAAGGGCTCGGACAATGATTCAGCAGAAGGGCGCGAAGCCAAAGCCTCTGCTTTCAAACGCGCAAGCGGTGCTGCTATGCCCGGCAGCAAAGTGAGCAGCGCGTAGTCAGCAGCATGCGCTTCGAGCAGCTCAAACACCACACGCTCCAACGCGTTTTTCGACGGATGCTGATCGCTCTCCGCCAAGCGGTCGGCACGCACCGCCTGCAACAATGCCAGCACACGGTAGCGCTCTGCGGCCTGAGCGCTGCCGTTTACAGCACACAACTTGGGCGGTAGCCAGATCTGATGGCCCGCGTGCGCAGCAATCGCCTCGCGCTGGGGTGGCGGCTCATGGCGCAGAAAAATGCGCGAGAGGAAGGTGGGCGGCCCTGGCGGTTGCGCAGGCCGCAAGCGAAAGCCGTGACCCAGAACTGCCGCCAGCAACAGATCAATTCGCTGCGCCACATCCGCAAGATACAACACCGGCGGCCCAGGCGGAAGCGGTCGATGGCGGCGCCACAGCGCCTGCGCATACACCGTGGCGTGGCGCGCGACATCGGTAATGACGTCTTCGGCTTCAGCCACGCAATCGACTCACTTAGACGAAGGTCGCGTCCACCAGGTCGCGCATCGCAGCCAGCAACGAAGCCTCATCCGACAAGGGAGAGACGATGGCGCGGTAGCAAGCGCGGCGCAGGTCGATGCCGCTCGCGGCCAGTTGCGCGGCCGCAATCAACAAACGCGTGCTCGGCACTTCTGCCAAGCCCCGGTCGCCCAGAGTGCGCAGGCGTGTCGCCAGTTGCACCAGCGCGCGGGCGTCCGGCAACGGCACCCCGCCCTCACGCGCGACAATCTCGGTTTCGATGTCGGGCGCCGGGAAATCGAAATCCAGTGCCACGAACCGTTGGCGCGTGCTCGGCTTCAAATCCTTGAGCATGCGCTGGTAGCCGGGGTTGTAGGACACCACCAAACCGAAGCCGGGCGCGGCGGTCAGCAGCTCACCCGTCTTGTCGATGGGCAGCACGCGCCGGTGGTCAGTGAGCGGGTGGAGTACGACGAGGGTGTCCTGCCGCGCTTCGACGACTTCGTCGAGGTAGCAAATGGCGCCTTCGCGCACTGCGCGGGTGAGCGGCCCGTCTTGCCAAGCGGTGCCGTCGTGCCGAATCAGGAAGCGGCCGACCAGGTCGCTTGCGCTCAGGTCGTCGTGGCAGGAAATAGTGATGAGCGGCCGCTTGAGCCGCCACGCCATGTGTTCGACGAAACGCGTCTTGCCGCAGCCCGTCGGGCCTTTGAGCATGACGCCGAGGCCACGCGCGTGACATTGCGTGAAAACCTCGACCTCGTCATCACTGGGCCGATACCAGGGCTCATCGCCCTGGCTTTGACCCTGCGCCTGATTGGCTTCCGACAGGAGCACCTCAGACCGCTGCCGCACGCCGTGGCTCGATGCGACCTGCTGGACCATCGAGCTCTGGCGCAGTCGTCACGTCGAAGCGCGGCGGGTAGCGGAAGAAGTCGATGATGAACAGGGCCACGCCAATGGCAAAAATGGAGGCCGTGATGAGCAGCATCACAAAGTGAATCTGAATCTTGAGCTGCGCATCCAGGTAGCCCATGCCCATGATGCGCTCCAGGTACACCTGCCCGATACCCGCAGTGCCGAACGACAAGGTCATGCCAAACATGCCGGACAACTGCATCCAGAACGCCGTGTAGCCCATGCTGGTGCCTTCTTCAGGGCGGCGTGTGAAATGCGGCAACGCATAGCTGATCATGGCCAGCACGATCATTACGTAGGCGCCATAAAACGCTGCATGGCCGTGCATGGCGGTGATGAGCGTGCCGTGCGTCCACTTGTTAACGCTTGGGAAGGTGTGGGCCAGGCCCAGCAGGCCGGCACCGAACAGCGTGAAGACGGCACTTCCCACCGTCCAGTGCATCGCCAGTTTGTTCGGGTGAGCAAAACCGGAGCGACGCATAGCGAAATAGGCATACATGGCCATACCGACCAAGGCGACCGGTTCCAGCGCACTGAAAGCGCCGCCAATCGGCAGCCAGTAGGCAGGAACACCCACCCAGTAATAGTGGTGTGCCGTGCCCAGAATGCCGGCGATGAACACCAAACCGACGATGACGTAGAGCCACTTTTCCATCACCTCGCGGTCTGCGCCGGAGAGACGAATCAGCAAATACGCAAGGAAGCCACCCTGAATCATTTCCCACACGCCCTCGACCCAGAGGTGAATGGTCCACCAACGGTAAAAGATCGAGACGGTGTAGTTCTCGTATTCCAACAGCGCAGGCAAATACAGAATTGCAGCCAACCCCAGCCCCCCCATCAACACACCTTCGGTGGTCGTGAAGCGACCGGATTTCCAGATCGTCATGCCCACGTTGTAGAGGAACATCAGCATCACGATGACGATGACGATTTTGGACGGCAGGGGCTGCTCCAAAAGCTTGTTACCGGTGCCGTAGCGGAACAGGTAACCGATGACCGTCACCACACCCATCACAGTCCACAGCACCAGCTGGAGGTAGGCCAACTTGACGCTGTAGATCTCGGTGCGGGATTCGTCCGGCACCATCCAGTAGGTAGCCCCCATGAAGCCTAACAACACCCAGACGATGAGCAAGTTGGTGTGAATCACCTTGGTCACATCAAACGGCAGGATGTAGAGCAGTGGGTCGGGACCGAGGTATTTGGTGGCCGACAACAGGCCAAACACCAGTTGCAAGCCAAAAAGGGCAATGGCAACGGCGAAATACCAGTAGGCGACAGATTGGGATTTGTATCTCATGCGGAACTCCGGCGAATTTTTTTGGGCTCACTTGCGGGCGGTGCTGTGCAGCTCCGCCGCTTGGCGCTACTTGAGCGAAGACAGGTAGGCGACCAGCTGGTCAATCTGTTCGGCGCTCAGATCCTTGGCGTAGGTGTTGGGCATGAACGAGGTGCCTTCTGCCGAGAACATGGCCCCCGGCACCAGGTGCGCGCTGGGCTCCGCGATGGCTTCGTGCAGGTAGCCGGCGACGTCCGTCGCCTTGCCCTTGTAGTCACCCGATTGCAGCAAGGCCTCGGTGCGTGCTTTGACGCCTGCGAGTGAGGGACCCGCCATCGTCACGCCAGGCGAGGTCGAGTGGCACGCGGTACAGGCTGGCACAGCGCTGCGGAAGATTTTTTCGCCCAGAGCGATGGGGTTTTCGTCTCCCGCCATGGGCGGCGCGTTGCCCGCGACCGCAGGGGTCGCGGCCGCGATCACTTCCGGTGCGCCAGGCGCAGCGCCCGCCATGGTGGCGCCAGTCACCAGGATAGGCCGCGGCGGCCAACCTTGGTTGTCGACCTTGCTCACCCAGTCCATGAAGGCGATCAGATCGGTGATATCCCGGTCGCTCAGATCCTGTTTGGGCATCAAGCGGCGGGGGCGCTGCTCGTCGTAGAACTTGGACGGGTCCTTGAGGTAGGCCTTGAGGTAGCTCTCGCCGCGCAGCTGGGTGATCTTGGTCAGGTCGGGCGCGTAATAGGCGCCTTCGCCAAAGATGGTGTGGCAGTTGATGCAGTTGTTCTTGTGCCAAACATCTTTTCCGCGGGTCACTTCCGGCGTGATGTTTTGCGCGTTGGTCAGCGTGTCGAACTGTGTGTGGCTGTGAAGCGTCAGTCCCAGAAAGGCCAACGCGGAAAGCACACTGGCGCCAATGGCGAAAATGCGGGTATTTCTTTTATTCATGCATCCTCCTGTGCGGTGCCTAGACGTTGATGCCCGTCCAGTAAGTCACGGCCATCGTTGCGCCGTAAACCATGGCCACGAGCAGCAGCAGTAAAACGACGTAAGCAAAGTACTTGACCGGTGCGACCCAGCGATTCATGGCGACTCCTCATTGGGAAGCATCTCATCCGATGCTATCCCTGGCATTAAAGTGCACGCATTGTGCATGTATGTCTCTGCCGAGCCAAAAATGAGCTGAGCTCGAACATTGATCTAAGTCAAACAGCAGGAGATTTTTGGTTCACGTCTCCATCGGAGACAATGCACAGGTGAATATTTCCAACCTCATTCAGACGGTCCTCATCTACGCGCTGCCGGTGCTTTTTGCCATCACCGTGCACGAGGCAGCCCACGGCTACGTTGCGCGCTACCTGGGCGACCCGACCGCCGCGAACCTCGGGCGCGTGACGCTCAACCCGCTCAAACACATCGATCTCGTCGGCACCATCCTGATGCCGCTGATGCTGTTCTTCGCGACATCCGGCGCTTTTCTGTTCGGGTACGCCAAGCCGGTGCCGGTCAACTTTTCCGGGCTGCGCAACCCCAAGCGAGACATGGTGTGGGTGGCGCTGGCGGGCCCGGCATCTAACTTCATTCAGGCCATTTTCTGGGCCGCGTTGTTTGTAGCGCTGGTTGGTGCCGGTGTGCGTGAGGCGTTCTTCCTCAAAATGGCGCATGGCGGTGTGCTGGTCAACCTTTTGATCGGAATCTTTAATCTATTGCCCCTGCCTCCGCTTGACGGAGGTCGCATTCTTGTCGGCCTGCTGCCTTGGAAACAAGCTCAAGCGGTCTCGCGCATCGAGCCTTTTGGTTTCTTCATCGTGATTGCGCTGGTGTTAACGGGCCTTGTCGGTACATGGTGGCTTTTCCCGCTCATGCGATTGGGAACTAACGCGATAAGCATTGTGTTGACCCCGCTCACCGCCCTCATGGGCGTGCAGTTGCCCGCTGATCTCTTTTTACGTTCGTTCCCATGAGCTCCACCCGTTTCCTTACCGGCATCACAACCACCGGCACGCCGCACTTGGGCAATTTCGTTGGCTCGATCCGCCCCTCGGTCATGGCCAGCCTGCGCCGGGGAGTGCAAAGCTTTTACTTTCTGGCCGACTACCACGCGCTGATCAAGTGCGAAGACCCGGCCCGCATCCGGCGCTCGACATTGGAAATCGCTGCCAGCTGGTTGGCCGCAGGCCTCAACCCTGACAAGGTGGTGTTCTACCGCCAGTCCGACATTCCGGAGATTCCCGAACTCACCTGGCTCCTCACCTGCGTGACCGGAAAAGGCGTTCTCAACCGAGCCCACGCCTACAAAGCCAGCGTGGACAAGAATCAGGAAGCCGGCCGCGACAGCGATGACGGCGTCACTGCCGGGCTCTTTATGTATCCAGTGCTGATGGCGGCCGACATTCTGATTTTCAAGGCGAACAAGGTGCCGGTGGGACGTGACCAGGTGCAGCACATTGAAATGGCGCGCGACATGGGGGCCAGCTTCAACCACTTGTATGGCGAGCATTTCGTGCTACCTGAGGCTGCCATCGACGAGCACGTCGCCACACTGCCCGGCCTGGACGGCCGCAAGATGAGCAAGAGCTACGACAACACGATCCCGCTGTTCTCCAGCCGGGCACAGTTGCAAAAGTTGATCGGCGGCATAGTTACCGATTCGCGCGCGCCCAGCGAACCCAAGGACACCGAAGGTTCAGCGCTTTTCCAGATCTACCAAGCCTTCGCCACGCCCGCGGAAACCGCCGCATTGCGCGAGCGGTACGCGGCCGGTATTGCTTGGGGGGAGGCTAAACAACTGCTGCTCGACCTGGTGGACGCTGTGATTGCCCCGATGCGTCCCCAGTACGAATCCTTGATGGCAGACCCGGCCCGCATCGAAGCCATCCTGCTCTCGGGCGCCGAGCGCGCCCGTGCGCTGGCTGCGCCATTCCTGCTCGAACTGCGCGCTTCCGTAGGGCTCCGCAGCCTGGCACACAGTACAGGCGCCGAGGTGGCGAAAGGCGACAAGGCCGTCAAAGCAGCCGTGCCCACTTTCAAACAATACCGCGAGCAGGACGGCAAGTTCTACTTCAAGCTACTCAACGCCGATGGGCGCTTGCTGCTGCAAAGCCTGGCATTTGACGCACCTAGGGACGCCGGCGCCGCCATTGCAGAACTGCGACAGAGCTCGGAAGCCTTGGGCGCGTTGGCCAGCCGACTGGGGCAGGTTGAAGGCGTCACGCCTGCCGAAGTCGAAGACGCGCTGGAACTGCTGCGCAGCTAGTGTGCTGTCCGTAAATGTTCTGCAGATGAAACACATCCTTACGGCGCAGGACACTTTCAAGAAATGGAGTTGCCTGCACTTATTCCATAAGGGTTACAGCTCACAAAGACCCTAAATCTCATGGACATGGCGACAAGTGCCACCAGCCTCCTTGCCCAGGACCCTGACGCGTGCGCGCAAGACAAAAAAATGGGTCCGGAAATTCCGAACCCATTTTGAGTGGATGGTGGAGCTGGCGGGAATTGAACCCGCGTCCGCAAGCCTTCATCGGGCAGATCTACATGTTTAGCGGTCTGATTTAAGTCTCGCCACCGGCATCGCGCAGTCGCACGCTATACCGGCCGCCAGTACCCTATTGTCTTGCCCCGATCCAAGGTACCCGGATAGGAGCCAGCCCATGTAATTATCCTTGCAGCCGGGAGGCGTCGATTGCTCGATACCCCCTTGCCCAGCCCATCGGCCAACTGTTGCAAGGCTCACCGGCAATTAAGCGGCGAGTGCGAAACGTTCGTCGTTTGCAGTTAGTTTTTTGAATGCAGATTTACGAGCGCCAATCAAGCTCGACATGCACCACGCCGATTCCGAACCCACGTCGAAACCAGGGCAGCCCCAAGCGTCCTATGTTAAGGCATC
>JBBSRE010000114.1:0-8423 GCA_038243365.1 Burkholderiales bacterium
ACGCCGAGCACGGTCGCCGGCAGGATCAATGCGTGAAGGTGCTCGCCAAAGCCGGCATCCGGCGCGCCGTAGCCAGACACCGGAAACCACCCCAGCGACACCGCGAAGATCTGGATCAGCACGATGCCAAACCAGAAGCTAGGGATGCTGGCTCCGAGCATGGCGATGCCCGTGAACAGCTGATCGATCCAGCTGCCTCGGTACACCGCCGAAACGATGCCACAAGGCAATCCAATCAGTGCCGCGATGCCCATGGCCATCAATGACAGCATCGTGGTGAGTTGGGCACGTTCCGCCAACGCTTGCGTCACCGGCCGTTGCAGAAAGATCGATTGGCCCAGGTTGCCCTGGACCACCTCGCGCAGCCAGTACCCGAACTGGATCGGGAGGGGCTTGTCGAGGCCGTATTCCTTTTGAACCCGGGCGATGTCGGCAGCCGTAGCCTGGTCACCGAGCAGTACCGAAATAGGATCGCCCGAGGCAGCGCGCGTCAACACAAATACGAGAACGGCAACGATGGCGAGCACCACCAGCATGCCCGCAAAGCGGGAGGCAAGAAAGCGGAGCATGACCGTGTTGCCCGCTTACTTGATGCGGACGTTCCAGAAGTAGGGCCAGGTCGCTGGCTGGTAGTTGTCGAGCGCAACGCTTTTGGCTGACAGACCGTTGAATTTGCCGACGATGATGTAAGGCACTTCGTCGTAGACCACCTGCTGCACCTTGCCCCACAGCTGACCACGCTTGGCGGAATCGCTTTCGGTGTTGAGGGCGTGCAATGCGTCCTTCTTGGCCTGGGTGCTCCACCAGCCAGGCGCACCGTCACCCAGTTGTGGAGGTGACAGCATCGGCTCGGGAAACTGGCCGGAGTGCGTTACATAGATGTCCCACAGCTTGGGATCGTTGCGGCGCTGCACCAGCGTGGCCCAATCCACCACGTCCAGTTGCACTTTGAAGCCGGCCTTTTTGAGCTGCTCTGCCATCAGCAGCGCCATGTTGTAGTGGAAGTCGTATTGGCGGCTGGTGAGCACCCGGATCGGCTCTCCTTTGTAACCAGCCTTCTCAGCCATTTCCTTGGCTTTTTTGAAGTTGTGCTGGTTGTACTGGTCTGTGCCCGCTGTGGAATGGAAGGGCGAACCCTTGGGGAAGTGGTTGCCTTCGACCGCGAAGAAACGCGGATCGCCGAAGCCGGCCAGCAGCATGTCGCCTTCACCGAGCGCAGTCTGGATCGCCTGGCGCACTCCCTGGCTGGCGGCGACACCTTCTTTGGTGTTGAGCACCAAATACGGAAAGCCAAAGTTCGGCGTCAAAATTGGTTTTGTGACATCGGCGGCTTTTTCCAATCGCGGCAGGGCCTCTACCGGAAGCAAGTCGGCGTAATCGTATTGGCCGGCTAAAGCGCCTTCGACGCGTGTGCTGGCGTTCGGTACGGGAACAAAGCGCAACTCTTCAATCAACGCTTCGCGCTTGCCGGCGTATCCACTCGCAGGCTCGCTGCGGGCGCTGTATTTGTCGAAACGTTTCAGAAGCACGTATTGGTCGGGCTTGCGCTCTACAAAGGTGTAGGGCCCGGTCCCGACGAAATCCTTGAGCGGCTGAGCGATGGACTCTTTGGCCAGGATGGCGGCCATTCCGGTCGGCAAAGCGAGTTGCGAGAGCAATGGTGCGTAGGGCTGCTTGAGCACGATCTCAATCGCCTGGGGTCCGCTGACCTTGAGGCTGTCTACCACCTTGCCCAAGGCCTTGCCACGAGGAGACTGATCCATCCAGCGCTGCAAGCTGGCCACGACATCGTCGGCCGTCATCTCGCGCCCGTTGTGCAGCATCACGCCTTTGCGCAGCGCGATGGCATAGGTCTTGCCGTCGCCCGACACCTTCGGCAATGTCTCTGCCAGCATCGGCACCACTTTCCAGTTGGCATCGAAGGTGTACAGCGTCTCGAAGACGTGCTGCATGATGGTTCCGATCATGTCGGTCGTCGAGATCATGGGGTCGAGCGTCTGTGGCTCGGCCACCATGGCCAGCGTGGCGTAGTTGCGAGGCGTCTGGGCGTGTGCCGGGACTACTGCGAAAAGCGCGCAAAGCAGAGACGCGCTCAGAAAAATTCGTTTGGAAGGGGCTGCAAGCATCAAGATCTCCTAAGACATCGATTCGTCAAGAATGAAAAAAGTTTTCAATACATCCGACTTTGACGCACGCGAGCGTGTGTTGCACTAGGGTAGACCCTGAACTTTGTGAATTTTTATGAAATAGAATTTCATTCTTTCACTTGGAGTGGCACGTGTCTCTAGAATATCTTGGCCAATCGCCGAACGCATCAGACCGTCAGGTCCGGCCTATGTCACCCGCTGTGCGGGCAGGGGACTTTGTCTATGTGTCGGGGCAAGTGCCTGGCAATGCCGATGGAGAAATCGTGGCTGGCGGAATTGAAGCGCAAACCCATCAGGTGATGGCCAATTTGAAGGCGGCTCTGGCGCTGGGCGGTGCCACCTTCGATGACGTTTGCAAGACCACCTGCTGGCTCAGCGACGCACGGGACTTTGGGGCTTTCAACCGGGTCTACATGAGTTATTTTCCGGATGGGCGCCCTGCGAGGTCTACCACGGAGGCTCGCTTGATGGTCGATGCAAAAGTCGAAATCGACGCAGTGGCGTACAAGCCCACCGCTTAGACAGCCATTCGCGGAGCGGGCGGCCTGTCGCGGCCGCCGCTAGCTTGCTGAACGCGTGAATGCGCGAAAGCCGTATCGCGGCGCTGAGTTTTTTCTAAGCGGTACCTTGGCTGAGCGCTCCCAGCAGCGCCTTGTTGAACGCAGGGATGTCGTCCGGCTTGCGGCTCGAGATCAGGTTCTTGTCGGTGTGCACCTCTTCGTCCACCCATATGCCGCCTGCGTTGCGAATGTCGGTGGCCAGGCTCGGCCAGCTGGTCATGGTGCGGCCCTTGGCAACGCCTGCATCAATCAACAGCCAGCCGCCATGGCAGATGACGGCGATCGGCTTGCCGGCGTCGCTGGCAGCCTTTACCAGGGCTTGCGCGTCCTGGTTGGTGCGCATGGCATCGCCATTCATCACGCCGCCGGGCAGCAGCACCGCGTCGTAATCAGAGACCTTGGCATCGGCCAAGGTGCCGTCCACATCGAACTTGTCGCCATGCTTGTCGTGGTGAAAGCCCTGCACCTCGCCAGGCTTCACCGAGAGGATATGGGTCGTGTGGCCTGCGGAATGGAGTGCGTCGCGGGGGCCAGTGAGTTCTACCTGCTCAAAACCATCGGTGGCCAGTATGGCGACGCGTTTGGAAGTGGAGTTGCTGGGGTGGCTTGAGTCAGTCATGGGGCTCTTTCAGTGATTGTGCGAAACCACACCATCTTGTGAACACCATGGCACATGGGCTGTCGGCCAGCACCGATGCACCGTGTGCGCGGCTTGATGGTTTGGGTTGATGCTTGTTTGACATGGGTGAAGAGCAGATCCATACCAAGCTATGTTCTTCATTTTTGATAGCGCCTCGCGCTTGTCGCATAAGCGCTGGAGGCCCATTTGACTCATTTTTTGATGCAGCGCAGGTCAGGCCGCGCATGCGCGACGGCTAAACCAATCGCGGCAGCAGCGCCGATGCGCGCCAGGCAAGGGCCCGCAGCCTTCCGCGCAACGCCGGGCTTCCCGGCTTGACCAGCGCGGCTTCCAGCACGGACTGGCGCGCGGTGCGCAAGGCAGTGCGGTCGCGGGCATGCAGGGCGGCGAGCAGCCGGTCATGCAGTTGCTGGAGCCGCGCAGCCTCGGCAGGTGGCAGCGCCGGTTGTTGGTCCAGGACCGGGGCCATCAGGTGATGGGCCCAGGCTGTGACTGCCGGAGCAACCGGCACGGAGTAAGCAGTGTGCTGGTTGGCGCTCATGGCTTGGAGGTCACCGTAGCTGGAGTCACTGCTGCGGTAGGCGCCCCGCTGCGAGCGGGGGTCAGCCCATACCAGTTGACCTTTCGGGTCAGCACCATCACCACGGCCAGGACTGCAAACAGCGCGACCGAACCCACCACCAGAGCCGTCTGTTCCAGCTGCAGCAGCACATACAGCAAGCCGTAGAGCAGCGCCATGGCCGCGCCAAAGGGCAGGCCCCGGCGCGCACTGCCCAGCATGTGGCTGGCGTAGTAAGCCAGCAGCAACACGCAGGCAGCCGCAGCCAGCGCGTAGGCGAGCCCGAACGCCAGGTGCTCGGACAGGCTCAGCAGCAGCAGGAAGAAGCTGCACAACGCGCTTCCCACCAGCAGGTACTGCACCGGGTGTACGCGCAGGCGCTTCATCAGTTCAAACAGACCGACGGCCACAAAGGTCAGGGCGATGAACAACACGCCGTATTTGGTAGCCCGGTCGACCAGTGAATAAGGGTTGACCGGGTCAATGAACGCCACGCTGAAACTGTCGGCGCAGCCGCCTGCCCCAGCAGCGTTGTCGAGAGGTGCCATGTCGTCAGCACTTGGCGCTTGCGCATCGCACACCGGCTTGCCGTCGACAATGTCTTGCTGCGCCGTGGTCGCCAGCGATGACAGACGCCACTGCGCGTCGAATCCGCTGGCCTCCACCGTGCGTTCCGACGGCAAAAATCGCCCTCCGAAAGATGGGTGCGGCCAGGCGCTGTGCAGCTGCACCTGCGTTTGACCGCCCAGCGGCACGATGGAAAGACTTGTCGTGCCGACCAATTCCAGCGACAGAAAAACCGTCACGCCATCGACCTCATCACGCACCGATTCCGGCAACACTGCGTGCAGACCGCGGTTGTAGGCACTGTAGAAGGTGCCAGGGAGAAGCGGGAGCTCTTGCCCACCCAAGGTGAGCTTTGCCGAGCGAATACCACGGGCATCCCCCACCGCCAACATCAGCATGGGCGCGCCGCACTGCATGCGCGAACCCTTCACGGTGGTACGAGGCTGCAGCTGGGCCAAGGGGCCAAAATGCGCCTCGATTTCGGGCGCCAGGGTGTAGGTGCTGACGGTGTGCAAACCCCGAGCCCGCTCGCCCATGGTGGCGTCGGCTTTGACATTGAGCTGCTCGGGCATGGCGGTCAGCACCACCTCGCGCCGCTGCTCCTCGGTGCGGCGCTCACGGCCACTGCCGGTGGTGACGTCCCAGCTCTCTACGCAGTCCCGATGAATCAGCGGGCCGATCAAGGTCTGTGGGCCTGCCAAGCTGCGCGCCACGCTGTGGGCTGCGGCATTGCGATAGCGCTGACGGTCACGCAGCGTGTCGCTGATCAGGCTCAGGCCAATGAGCAGGAGCAGTACCACGCCGCCCAGCGCGATGAGTTTGGTGAGCCAGGGGTATTTCAAAACGATCTCCACAGTGAATGTGGAGGCAGTCTCGAACGCTGGCGTGAGGGGGGGATGAAGTTTGTGAGGCGGGTGTGAAGTCTGGAAGCAAGGCCGTTCTTCAGGGCGACTCAGGTGCCCAAGATCAAGCCGGGAACTGCAGAACCACGCGCAATCCAGGCTCGCCGCGCTGCGAATTGCGCGCCTGCATGCGCCCGCCGTGCAGCGCCATGACCCGCTGCACGATGGCCAGGCCAAGGCCAGAGCCGCTGCGCTCACCGTTCGGCCTGGCGGTGGTGAAGAAGCGCTCGCCTAGCCGTGCCAGTGCGTAGTCGGGAACGCCTGGGCCACTGTCTTGGACTGCGACTTCGTGACCCGCCAGTTCGATCTTCACGGTGCTGCCAGCGGGCGAGAAATCAATCGCGTTGTCGATCAGGTTGGACAGCGCCAATGTGACCAATTCGGCTTCCCAAGGGCCACTGGCACCTTGGCCGCCAAGCACCAGCGTGATGCCGCGCTGCGCAGCACGCGCCTGCGATTGCGCCAGCGCAGCGCTGGCGCAATCGCGCAGCGCCACTCTGCTATGCGGTTCAGCATGCTGGCGCTGCTCCAGCTTGCTCAGTTCCAGCAGCCGATCAATGAGCCGCTGCAGGCGCTCGCTCTGCTGCACTACCTGCGATGCGAACAGCGCGCGGTCTGCATCGGGCAGCGGGTCTTGCAGCAGCTCGCCTGCGCCACGAATAGCGGCCACCGGGCTTTTCAGCTCATGCGTCAGCGCTTTGACATAGGCCTCGATGTAGCCGTGCCCTTCCAGGCGTTCGCGCATGCGTTCCATGGCGCGGGCCAGGTCGCCCAGTTCGCCGGGCACACGCGGCATGGGCAGCGCTGCGACTGTGGGCGACAGCAAGGTGCCAGCACCATCACCAGCGGGGCCTTGCACGCTCAAGGCGTAGTCGCGCAAACGGCGCACCTTGGTCACCATCCACAAGGTGACGGCCACACCCACCGCAGCCGAAAGCGCCAGCAACAGCAAGCCTCCCATCAGCACCTTGCGTTCAGCGCGGTCGATGAAACGCTGCACGCTGCGGGTCGGTTTGCCCACCGTCAAGACGCCGGCAATGCGGCCTTGCACCAGAATTGGCGCTGACACGTACATCACACCGCTGGTCGCGTCTTCCGGGGAGTCGCGCGTCGAGCGCGCGCCGTACTCGCCGCGCAGCGTGAGGACGACGTCGCGCCACTGCGAAAAATCAGCGCCCGCGTCCTTTCCTTGTGAGTCAAAAAGCACCAGGCCCGCCGTGTCCATCACGTAAATGCGGTAATCCAGCGATTGCTTGGACAGGCCCCAAATGGCTGCGTCCACCGGCCGGCTGGCGTACTGGCGCACATGGCGCGCAAAAGCACTGTTCTCCCCGCCCGTTTGCAAACGCCCTGCCGCCAGATCGTCGCTTGCGAGCTCAGCCAGCAGGTTGGCGGTGTCCACCATCATGTCTTCCATCACCTCGCGCACGCTGGGCTTGATCTCCACCACAAACACCCGCAGCACAAAGAACGCAGCAAGCCCGTTGATCAGAAAAAACGCAAACAGCAGTCGAATGCCCAGCCGCATAAATTCAGTCGGGACAGCCTACAACCACGCGCGGCCCACACCAGCAGCCACCGTGGAACCGGCTCCGCCGGGCCACCAGTGGCGTCCCCCCACGGGGGACGGCGCGCAGCGACGCAGGGGGGTCATATCGAGTACCCCATGCCCCGGTGCGTACTGATGTAGTCGTGGTTCGGGTCCGCCACCCGCAGCTTGGCGCGCAACGTCTTGATGTGCGTGTCCACCGTGCGGTCGGTGCTGTCGCTCTCATGGCCCCAAGCGGCCGCCAGCAACGCGTCACGCGAGTGAATGCGGCCCGCGCCCGATAGCAGGTGCGAAAGCAGGCGATATTCGCGCCGGGTCAGCTCCAGCGGCTGTCCGTTCAAGGACATTCGCTGGCCGCTGCGGTCGTCAAGCAAGCCGCTGTGGTGTGCAGGTTCTTGCGCTACCGGTGCCGTCAGCTGGGAGCGGCGCAGCAGCGAACGCACCCTTGCCGTCAGTTCACGCGGGCTGAAGGGCTTGGGGAGGTAATCGTCGGCGCCCAGCTCCAAACCCACAACGCGGTCGATTTCGTCGCCCTGAGCGCTGAGCATCAGCACGGGGGTGTGGCCTGCCGCGCGCACCTCGCGACACAGATCCAGACCACTGCCATCGGGCAGGCCCACATCGAGCACCAGCAGGTCAAAGCCGCCGGCGCGCCACAGGGCGCGCGCATCCTGCAGCAGCAGACTGTGCGTTACCTGCAGCGCCGCCCGTTCCAGCGCATAGGCCACCGTTCTGGCGATCGCCGGATCGTCTTCCAGCAGCAGCACCCGAGCCTGCATGGCAGTCTCAGCGTGCCACCAGCACCGGGAAAAGCTTGCCCAAGCCGCCGGCCATCACTTCCACCGCGAGTGCCGCCAGGATGAGACCCATCAGCCGCGTCATCACGTTGATGCCGGACTTTCCCAGTACGCGGGCAATCGGATCGGCCAGGGAAAAACACAGCCACGTGGCCAAGCCTATGACCAGACCGTAGCCCACCAGCGCCCCTTGCTCCCACCAGGTCTGTGCTTTGTTGGCGTAGATCACCACCGTCGACATGGCCGCAGGGCCCGTCAGCAGGGGAATGGTCAGCGGCACCACCGCGATGCTGTCGCCCGCTGCGGCTTTTTCAGCGCCGTCTTCCAGTTCATTGGTGGCTGGTTTGGCTTCTGCCGGCTGGGCGTTGAGCATGTTCATCGCACTGATCAGCAGCAGCAGCCCGCCGCCCACCTGAAAGCTGGGCAACGAAATGTTAAAAAATTCGAGCACTTGCAAACCCAGCAAGGCGCAGGCAGCGATTACCAGAAATGCACTAAAAGCAGCCGTGCGAATGGTGCGCTTGCGCTGCAGCTCGGAAAATCCTTGTGTGTAGTGAATGAAGAAAGGCACGATGGCCAGCGGGTTGACGATCGCCAGCAGTGTGATCAAAGGCTTGAGGTTCATGCGGTGGTCTCTGCGGGACGTGGTTCTGCTAATGGTGGTTGTTTAGAGCTGCTGTGCCAGCGCAGTGAAGTCCTGCA
>JBBSRE010000115.1:0-8330 GCA_038243365.1 Burkholderiales bacterium
CCATTGCACTGCAGGAACCACCTCATGATGAAGACACTGATCGTCTCGGCCTCGCTCGCGCTGCTTCCGACGCTGGTTCTCGCTCAAACGTCGAAGACGGAGCCAGCCAAAACTTCGACCAAGAAGGCCAGCTCCCAAGCCAGTGGAAAGACCAGCGCCAAGGAAACGCCGGTCAAGTCCGCCAAGAGCGCTAAGAGCAGCAAATCCAAAAAGGACGATGCGGCGGCCACATCAAGCCGCACCCAACTGCGCTCGGCTGCCAGCCAGGTAGCCAGCGGCTTGCGCGCCGCGGAAGCCGCATTGAGCCCAGAAGAGCTGGCAATCGCCGAGCGCGTCTACGTCGGCGATATCCCTTGCGAGCTGGGAGCGCAGGTGAAGTTGGCTGTAGACCCCAAGGCGCCGGGTTATTTCGAACTCACCGGCAAGGGCTTTCGCTACCGCATGTCGCCCGTGGCCACGTCCACCGGCGCGGTGCGGTTGGAAGACAAAGACGGCGGCGCCGTCTGGCTGCAAATTGGCAATAAATCCATGCTGATGGACCAGAAGCGTGGTCAGCGGCTGGCGGATGACTGCATGAGCCCAGCCCAGATCACGGTGGCCGAGAGCCTCAAAAAAGCTCCGGCACGCAGCCTGTTGGACGACCCTGCCAAGTAGACCGGCTCCGCTCGAATGGCGCAGACGACAGGCGCCCCAATCCCCACTCAGTTAGTTGAACCACGAAAGAAGACGATGTTGCAAGCCTACCGAGACCATGTGGCCGAACGCGCTGCTCTGGGCATCCCGCCCCTGCCGTTGACCGCCAAGCAAACCGCAGCACTGGTGGAGCTGCTCAAGAACCCGCCTGCGGGCGAAGACGCGACGCTGATTGAGCTGATCACGCACCGCGTGCCCGCCGGAGTGGACGACGCTGCCAAGGTCAAGGCCAGTTACCTGGCTGCCGTGGCGCACGGCACAGAAAAGTGCAGCCTGATCGGACGCGAGAAAGCGACCCAGCTGCTCGGCACCATGCTCGGCGGCTACAACCTCACGCCACTGATCGATCTGCTGGACGACGAAGCCATGGCCTCAGTGGCGGCCGAGGGCCTGAAAAAAACCCTGCTGATGTTCGACCAGTTCCACGACGTCAAGGAAAAAGCCGACAAGGGCAATACCTTCGCCAAAGACGTAGTGCAGAGCTGGGCTGATGCCGAGTGGTTCACCAGCCGCCCCGAAGTGCCGCAGAGCATCACCCTCACGGTGCTCAAGGTGACCGGCGAGACCAACACCGACGACCTGTCGCCCGCGCCAGACGCCTGGAGCCGCCCGGACATCCCGTTGCATGCCCTCGCCATGCTCAAGAACAAGCGCGATGGCCAACCCGCCGAAGCAGCGCCAGAAGAGGATGGCAAACGCGGCCCGATCAAGTTCATTGAAGATCTGCGCGCCAAGGGCCATCTGGTGGCCTATGTGGGCGACGTGGTCGGCACCGGTTCGAGCCGTAAATCGGCCACCAACAGCGTGCTGTGGTTCACCGGCGAAGACATTCCCTACGTGCCCAACAAGCGTTTTGGCGGCGTGTGCCTGGGCAGCAAGATTGCGCCCATCTTCTACAACACCATGGAAGACGCTGGCGCACTGCCTATTGAGCTGGACGTGAGCCAGATGAACATGGGCGACACCATTGAGCTTCTGCCCTATGCGGGTAAAGCGCTCAAGGACGGCCAGGTGATTGCGGAGTTTGAAGTCAAGAGCGACGTCTTGTTCGACGAAGTGCGGGCCGGTGGCCGCATACCCCTGATCATTGGCCGCGGCTTGACCGCCAAGGCGCGTGAAGCACTGGGCCTGGCGCCTTCCACGTTGTTCCGACTGCCGCAAGTGCCCGCAGCCACCGGCAAGGGTTTCACACTGGCGCAGAAGATGGTCGGCCGAGCCTGCGGCCTGCCTGAAGGCGAGGGCGTGTTGCCCGGCACCTATTGCGAACCCCGCATGACCTCGGTCGGCTCGCAGGACACCACTGGCCCCATGACGCGCGCCGAGCTGAAAGACCTGGCGTGCCTGGGCTTCAGCGCCGATCTGGTGATGCAATCGTTCTGCCACACGGCCGCTTACCCCAAGCCGGTGGACGTCAAGATGCACCATGAGCTGCCTGACTTCATCGCGACGCGCGGCGGCATTTCGCTCAAGCCGGGCGACGGCATCATCCACAGCTGGCTCAACCGCATGCTGCTTCCCGACACCGTGGGCACCGGTGGCGACAGCCACACCCGCTTTCCAGTGGGCATCAGCTTTCCGGCCGGCTCCGGCTTGGTGGCATTTGCCGCAGCCACCGGCGTCATGCCGCTCGATATGCCCGAATCGGTGCTGGTGCGCTTCAAAGGCCAGATGCAACCTGGCGTGACCTTGCGCGATCTGGTGCACGCGATTCCCCTCTATGCCATCAAGGCAGGGCTGCTCACAGTCGAGAAGAAGGGGAAGAAAAACATCTTCTCGGGCCGTATCCTGGAAATTGAAGGCTTGCCGGATCTGAAGGTCGAGCAGGCGTTTGAGTTGTCCGATGCGTCGGCCGAGCGCTCGGCTGCGGGCTGCACGGTGCGCCTGAACAAGGCGCCAGTCATCGAGTATTTGCACTCCAACATCGTGCTGCTCAAGAACATGATTGCGCAGGGCTATGAGGACGAGCGCACCATCCGCCGCCGCATTCAGGGCATGCAGGCCTGGTTGGCCAAGCCCGAACTGCTGCAACCTGATGAGGACGCCGAGTACGCGGCGGTGATAGAGATTGACCTGTCCGAAATCTCCGAACCCATCGTCTGCTGCCCCAACGATCCGGACGATGCTAAGACCTTGTCGGACGTGGCCGGAGCAAAGATCGACGAAGTGTTCATCGGCTCGTGCATGACCAACATCGGCCACTTCCGTGCGGCGTCCAAATTGCTGGAAGGCAAGAAGGATATCCCGGTGAAGTTGTGGATGGCGCCTCCCACCAAGATGGATGCGCAGCAGCTCACCGAAGAAGGCCATTACGGCGTCTTCGGCGCAGCGGGCGCTCGCATGGAAATGCCGGGCTGCTCGCTGTGCATGGGCAACCAGGCGCAAGTGAAAGAGGGCGCCACCGTGATGAGCACCAGCACGCGCAACTTCCCCAACCGCTTGGGCAAGAACAGCAATGTCTACCTCGGCTCGGCCGAGCTGGCCGCCATCTGCTCCAAGATCGGCCGCATTCCGACCAAGGAAGAGTACCTGGCCGACGTTGGCGTCATCAACCAGTTTGGCGACAAGATCTACCAATACCTCAACTTCGACCAGATTGCCGAGTACAAGGAAGTGGCTGACGGCGTGAGTGCCTGAAGCCGCTGCTTAGCCTCAGCCGCGTCGGCCTTGGAGCCGGCGCCGCATTTAACCCGCAGCGCCGCAAAGCCTGCGGGTTTTTTTGTTGTTGAAAGCGCAGATTGATGCGCGCTGGCTACTCATCACTCGACGTCGAACCCAACGCAGACAGCAACGTCCGTCAGCGACTTCAGAAACGTAGTGACGCTATCTAGCGGGACCTTGGCAGAAAGCGCCGCTCCCTTTCGTGCTATCTCGTCACTAAGAGTTGCTATAAAAAGAATAGCTGTTCGCGATTACTGCATAAGCGCTAGAGGCGTATTAACCTATTTTTTTGCTCTAACAATCGCGGTGAGCTGCCAACAGCGACGTTCAGCGCTTCGCTGTCTTCGTTCTGGTCAGGCGCGCGGTACGGATCCGCCGGGCTAGACAGTTTCCAGCAGGACACACACTGAAAGCGGGTCAGGGATCCGATTCTGGTCAGCCCTCAGTTGCGCACTTGCCTGGGGCATGCACTGAAGCTTGCGTAATGGAGATCACGCCAGCGGGCCTGAACTCAAAAGTAATTAGTCCTTGGGTCTGTGGATGAACAGGATTAGTCCTGTGGCCTGAAGCCGATCACGAGCGAAGGCGGCACACGGCCATCAATGTCGCGCGGCAGGGTTGCGGTTTTTTTCAGTGCGCGCATGACTGCATCATCCCAAGCGGGGTTGCCGGAAGATTGGATGAGCCGTGCTCCCACGATGGTGCCATCGGGCGACGTACTCACTTCCACCTCGGCGCGCGGGTTGCCGGATACGGCATCGGGATAGACGATGTTGGGTTTGACCTTGGCAGCCACCTTGCCGCCGTAGCCGCCCGAGGGGCCGGAGTCGCGCTGCGCGGTGCCGGTAGCCGTGGCACCACCGGTGGCGCCAGCCAAGCCTTGCAAACGTTGAATTTCCTTGGCGCGGCGCTCGTCCGCCGCCTTGGCACTGGCTTTCTCAAGGGCCTCATCCTTCTTGCGCTTTTCTTCGGCCACAAGCTTCTGTTCCTTCTCGCGCTCGGCCTTTTCCTTGTCGGCTTTCTCTTTGTCTGCCTTGTCCTTGGCCGCTTTTTCTCGCTCCGCCTTTTCGCGCTCGGCTTTTTCCAGCTCGGCTTTTTCCTTCTGCAACTTGTCTTTTTTCTCCTGCTCCGCGCGCTGCTGGTCCTCGCGCTGCTTTTCGCGCTGCTTTTCTTTTTCTTCGCGTTCGCGCTTTTCCTTGGCCTGGCGCTGCTTCTCACGCTCAATGGCGATGTCGGCCTCGCGCGTGTCGGGCTCTGCGCGCGGTGGCGGTTCTGGCGGCGGAATGGGTTTCGGAGGAGTAGGGACCGGTGGTGACTCAGGCTTGGGCTCGGGCTTCGGTGGCTCGAGCTTTGGTGGCTCGGGTGGAGGAGTGGGAGTGGGCTTGTCCGGCACGGGCGTCTCCACAGCGCGGGGCGCTGCCTGCTGCGGCACGGCAGACCACAGCTCGGCCACCACGGCGGGCTGGTCGCTTCCGCTCTTCCAGGCCACCCCCCAGGTAAGCGCCACGATCAGCAAAATATGCGCCAGCACGGCCAGCACCACAGCGCCCGCGCGTCCGGGTGGTCCTGGCGGGCTGAACTGGTCGCGCTCGTGGTGGCTCTGCATGGCTTTCAAAAAATCAGGAAAAGAAACGGATCAACTAAAGCTCAACCGCCTTGCTTGACGGACAGGCCCACCCGCTCTACGCCTGCCCTTTGCAGCGCGGCCATCGCCTTGACGACCGTGTCGTACTGCACGCCCTTGTCGGCGGTAATCACCACCGCGGTTTCTTTGCTTTGGTCCCTCTGCCAGTCACGGGCGGACTGGCCGATTTCGCCCACGGTCATGGTTTTGGTGCTCTGGGGCGTCTTGAGCTCCAGTGAGCCGTCCTTGTTGACGATGACCTGCGCAAACACCTTGGGCAGACTGCTGCTTTTTCCCACTTTGGGGACATCGATCAACCCAGGCGTCAGCATGGGCGCGGTCACCATGAAGATGATGAGCAGCACCAGCATGACGTCGATGAACGGCACCATGTTGATCTCGTTGATGGTGCGGCGGCCGCGGCCGCGGGAGCCAATGGCAGGCATATGTGCGCTCCTCAGTGGCCCGAGGGCGATGTGGGGTGGGCGCCCAGGTTGCGCTGCAGGATGTTGGAGAACTCTTCGATGAAGGTCTCCTGGTGGTTGGCCACGCGGTCGATGTCACGCGCGAAGCGGTTGTAGGCGATCACGGCAGGGATGGCCGCGAACAGGCCGAGGGCAGTAGCCACCAGCGCCTCGGCAATGCCCGGCGCCACGGTGGCAAGCGTGACCTGCTCCATGCCTGCGAAACCGGTGAAGGCATGCATGATTCCCCACACAGTGCCAAACAGGCCCACGTAAGGCGACACCGAACCGACCGAGGCCAGGAAGGAAAGGCTCGATTCGATCACGTCCATTTCGCGCTGAAAACTCGCGCGCATGGCGCGGCGGGCACCGTCGAGCAAGGTGCCAGCGTCCTGGATATGCCGCTCGCGCAACTTCTGGTATTCGCGCATGCCACTGGCAAAGATGCGCTCCATTGGGCCGGCGTGCTTGGCGTTCTGCGCAGCGCTGGCGTACAGGTCGTTGAGGCTGGTGCCCGACCAGAAATCACGCTCGAATTCATCGTTCAAGGCTTTGACGCGCTTCAGGCCAAAGAGCTTGCGGAAAATTGCCGCCCAGCTCGATACCGAGACAATCAGCAGTAGCAGCATGACCAGCTGTACCACCCAGCTTGCCTGCAGCACCAGGGTGAGGATCGACATGTCTTGGGAATTCATTGGAGAGCTTCCAGAAGGGCAGGAGGAATGCGAGCAGGGCGCATGCGGGCGGCGTCAACCCAGCCGATGCGCACCTCGCCAGCGCACAGCAGAGTTGCCGGCGATGCCGAAGAGCGGCCGGTTTGCTCATTATTCAATAGCGCCTGGTGCATGATTGTCAAGGATGCGCGGCCGGTTTCGGTCAATTGTGCGGTAACAAGGAGTGCGTCATCCAGCCTGGCCGGAGCGTGGTACTGGATGCGCGCTTCACTTACGACGAACATGCCGCCGGTTTGTTCCCGCAGCTGTTGCTGGCCAATGCCCAGCGATCGCAGCCACTCGGTGCGGGCGCGTTCAAAGAACTTCAGGTAGTTGGCGTAGAACACGATGCCGCCGGCGTCGGTATCTTCCCAATAGACGCGCATCGGATGTTGAAAAACCAGTCCGCTCAAGCCAGCACCGCCTGCAAGCGTCTCACGGCTTCGCGCAGATGCTCCATGGAGCTGGCGGTGGAAAAGCGCAGAGAACGCTCGGGCTCGTGCCGGCCAAAATCGCGCCCTGGCGTGACCGCCAAGTGGGCGCGGTCCATGAGCGCGTAGGCCATGTCCCAGCTGCCCGTTACACCCAGTTTTTCTGCTGCCAGAGTGCAGTCGGCCCAGGCGTAAAACGCGCCATCGGGCAACACGGGGACGCTCAAGCCCAGCTGCTGGATTTCGGGAATAAAGTAATCGCGCCGGCGTTTGAATTCGGCACGGCGGCGCTCGTACTCGGCAATGCTGGCGTCCTCGAAACAGGCCAGGGCCGCATGCTGCGCCACCGTGCTGGCGCAAATGAAAAGGTTTTGAGCCAGTCGCTCCACCACCGGCACCAATGCGTCGGGCACCACCATCCAGCCCAGGCGCCAGCCGGTCATGTTGAAGTATTTGCTGAAGCTGTTGATGCTGATGATGTCGTCGGAAATGGCCAGCGCCGTTTGAGCGAAGGCTTCCTCGTAAGAGAGGCCCAGGTAGATCTCGTCTATCAGCGTGATCCCGCCGTGCTCCTGCACCACGCTGTGGATGCGGCGCAACTCGTCAGGCGCAATCGAGGTGCCTGTCGGGTTGGAAGGGGATGCAAGCAGCACACCACGCGTCTTGTCGGTCCACGCGGCGCGCACCTTGTCTGCGCTCAGCTGATAGCGCTCGTCTGCCGTGGTCGGAATCAGCACCGCAGTGCCCTCGGCCGCGCTGACGAAGTGCCGGTTGCACGGGTAGCTCGGGTCGGGCATCAAGATTTCGTCACCGGTCTCGATCAGCGCCAGGCAGGCCAGCTGCAGCGCTGCCGACGCGCCGGCGGTGATCACGATGCGACGTGCCGGCACATCCACCCCAAAGCGCTGCTGGTACCAGCCGCTGATGCGTTCGCGCAGCGCGGAGAGGCCCAGTGCCGGGGTGTACTGGGTGGTGCCCTGCGAAATGGCGCGCGCCGCAGCCTCCTGAACCAACGGTGGCGCGGTGAAATCTGGCTCGCCAATGTTCAGGAAGATCATCGGCTCGGCGCTGTGCTGCACCTGGGCCGCCAGCGTCTGCGCCGCCTTGGCCACTTCCATCACGTAAAAGGGTTCGATGCGCTGGGCGCGCTGCGACACCCTCACGCTGCAGGCCTGCGGGTAGGCGGGTTCGCTTGGTCGTGCGCCACTTCGTTGCTGCGTAGCGTGGGTGCCAAGCCGCCCAGAACGCCGTTGACGTATTTGTAGCCGTCGGTTCCGCCGTAGTCCTTGGCCAGCTCGATGTATTCGTTGAGCACCACGCGCCAAGGCACATCCATGCAGTGCTGGAACTCGTAGGTGCCCATCCACATCACCGCGCGCTCGACCGGCGAAATCTCGGCCAGCTTGCGGTCCAGCAGCGGCACGATGAGCGCGTCCAGCGCTTCGCCCTGCGAGATGCAGCCGTGCAGCAAGGCGTCGTAGTGAACCGAATCACACTTGTGAAACCCGGCCAGATCGCGCGTGAAGCTGTCGATGGCGGCTGGGTCGTTCTTGCCCACCAGGTGCTGGTAGAGCGCTTGCAGCGCGAATTCGCGCGCGCGGCTGCGCGTGGATTTGCTGGAAGAGCGCCGGCCGCCCGGGTCAGATGGATGCCCCGCTTTCTTGGCAGGCGCGGGAGTGTGAGCGGAAGCGGAAGCGGGGGTCGGCGCGCTGTCGGACGATGGTTCCTGCCCGGTACCGGGTGCTTC
>JBBSRE010000116.1:0-8261 GCA_038243365.1 Burkholderiales bacterium
CACGTTTGACGCGAGGCATGTGTATATTCCTTGTTCGTCAGTGAATTAAAGGCCGCACTTGGGCAGCATCTGGGCCATGGAAACCATGTTGGTCTCATGAACAGACGTGATGCCGCGCAGATGGCGCTTGTTCTTGGTGGTCTTCTTGGTCAGGATGTGACGCTTGAAGGCGTGACCGCGCTTGACGGTGCCACCCGGACGAACGCGAAAACGTTTTTTCGCGCTGCTTTTGGTCTTCATTTTGGGCATGTGAATGCTCCTTTATCTGTGCTCGTGAGGCGTTTGCAAACAGCTTGCAACCTTGTTGGCCCCGAGACACTTCTTATGGTCAGCGTCGCCGCCAACCCGAAAAGCCGCTAGCGGCTTTCCTATCCGGTCCCTTTGCATCACCGCAAAAGCGACCAAAAATTCTTTGATCCTCACCTACCAGCCAGCGCGCTCAGGCTGCGTTGGCATCTGCTCCTGAGGCAGCTTCCGCGGAGCGCGCAGCCGCTGTCTTTTTGCGAGCCGGCGCGATCATCATGATCATCTGCCGACCTTCAAGCCTGGGGAACTGCTCTACCAAAATGGTGTCGCTCAAATCGTCACGCAACCGGTTCAGCAATGCCAAACCCAACTCCTGGTGCGTGATCTCCCGCCCCCTGAAACGCAAGGTGATCTTGCATTTGTCGCCTTCCGCCAGAAATTTGCGGATATTGCGCAGCTTGATGTTGTAGTCACCATCGTCCGTACCCGGGCGAAACTTGACTTCCTTGATCTCGATGACCGTCTGCTTGGCCTTGGCTTCCGCCGCGCGCTTTTGCTCAATGTATTTGAACTTGCCGTAGTCCATCAGGCGGCAAACAGGCGGGTTGGCAGTGGCCGAGATCTCCACGAGATCCACGTCCGCTTCCCCGGCCATGCGCAAGGCATCCATCAGGCTCACAACGCCCAGAGGCTCATTCTCAGGGCCCGACAAGCGGACCTCTGGAGCCATAATTTCACGGTTCAAGCGGTGCTTACGCTCTTCACGGTGGCGACGATCACGAAATTCAGTAGCTATGTTCTCACCTCTTGGGTTGGATTCACGAACCTTAGGAACATGCAAACTCCGCCACGTTCAGCAGCGGAGCAAGCAGGCGTCTCAGGTTCTTTCTGCAACTGCGCTGGCAAGCAATCGAATGAAATCTTCGACTGGCATAACTCCGAGATCTTTGTTTCCCCGGGCGCGCACCGCAACGGCTCCAGCTGCACGCTCTTTCTCGCCAGCGACGAGGATAAAGGGCAGCTTTTGCAACGAATGCTCACGTATTTTATACGTAATCTTCTCGTTTCGCAGGTCTAACCCCACCCGATAGGGGTGATGAGGTGCCGCTTGTGCTATTTTTTCGGCAATTTCGCGACAGTAATCGGCCTGGGCATCGGTGATATTCAGGATGCTCACTTGCACCGGCGCCAACCAAACCGGCATCGCGCCGGCGTGCTGTTCTATCAGGATGCCAATGAAGCGCTCCAGGCTGCCGACGATGGCACGGTGCAGCATCACGGGGCGATGGCGGTTGCCATCTTCGCCCACGTACTCGGCCCCCAGTCGCTCAGGCATGGAGAAATCGACCTGAATCGTGCCGCATTGCCACTGGCGTCCAATCGCATCTTTCAGCGTGTACTCGATCTTCGGGCCATAAAAGGCGCCTTCACCGGGCGAGATTTCGTAGGCGCACCCTGAGGCGTCCAGACTGCTGATTAGCGCTGCTTCTGCCTTGTCCCAACTCTCGTCAGAACCGATACGCGCCTCCGGGCGCGTCGCCACCTTGTAGATGATGTCGGTAAAGCCGAAGTCGCGGTAGACCTTTTGCAGCAGGTGCGTGAACGCCAGCACTTCTGACTGAATCTGGTCTTCGGTGCAGAAGACATGACCATCATCCTGCGTAAATCCTCGCACGCGCATGATGCCGTGCAAGCCGCCGGTGGGTTCGTTGCGGTGGCACTGGCCGAATTCTCCGTAGCGCAGTGGCAGATCACGATAGCTCTTGATGCCCTGCTTGAAGATCAGAATGTGCCCAGGACAGTTCATCGGCTTGAGCGCATAGTCGCGCTTTTCCGATTCAGTCGTGAACATGTTCTCGCGGTACTTGTCCCAGTGGCCGGTTTTCTCCCACAGCGTTTTGTCCAGGATTTGCGGACCCTTCACTTCCTGGTAACCGTTCTCGCGGTAGACGCGGCGCATGTACTGCTCCACCTCTTGCCACAGCGTCCAGCCTTTGGGGTGCCAGAACACGGTACCAGGCGAATGCTCGTCAATGTGAAACAGATCGAGTTCGCGCCCGAGCTTGCGGTGATCGCGTTTCTCGGCTTCTTCCAGCATGGTGAGGTACTGCTGTAGCTCTTCCTTCGTCGTCCAGGCAGTGCCATAAATGCGCTGCAACATTTCATTGCGATGGTCGCCGCGCCAGTAAGCGCCTGCCACCTTCATCAGTTTGAAGTGTTTGAGCTTGCCGGTGCTGGGCACGTGGGGGCCGCGGCACAGGTCTTCAAATCCGCCTTCGCTGTAAAGGCTAACGTCTTCATCGCTGGGAATGCTGGCAATGATCTCGGCTTTGTAATGCTCTCCAAGCCCCTTGAAGTACGCCACGGCATCATCGCGCGGCAACACGCGGCGCCCGACAGGCTCGTCCTTGGCGGCCAATGCCGTCATGCGTTTTTCGATGGCTTCAAGATCCTCGGGCGTGAAGGGGCGCTTGTAGGCAAAGTCGTAATAGAAACCGTTTTCGATCACGGGGCCGATGGTCACCTGTGCCTCGGGAAAGAGTTCCTTGACGGCGTAGGCCAGCAGGTGCGCCGTGGAGTGGCGAATCACATCCAGTCCATCGGCATCCTTGGCCGTGATGATGGACAGGGGGCTGTCTTGCGTGATGAGGTGACTGGTGTCAACAACCTTGTCGCCAATCTTGCCCGCTAGCGCGGCCTTGGCCAGGCCTGAACCGATGGAAGCGGCGACGTCGGCCACGGTGACTGGGGCGGCAAACTCGCGTTGCGAGCCGTCGGGAAGCGTGATGTGAATCATGAGTGTCCTGATGAAATCCTGGGGCGGCGCCTAGCGCGGCTGGCCTTGAATGCAAAAAGCGCGGATCGTGTCCGCGCTTTCAAGTAGAGGGAGGGATCTCGTACAGGCGCGAACAAACGGCCTTAGCGGCCGGTCAACATCTCGGTTGTAGTTCGCGGTGTCATAACCAGTCTGCCTTTCTCGCCCTTGTGGATGGAACCAGCGCGCATTTTAGCCTGTGCTCCATGTAAAAAGCCCGAAGCAGTCAGCTGCTCCGGGCTTTTTACGATCAGACATCGAGTATCAGATGATCAGTGGAACTGCTCTTCTTCGGTGGAACCGGTCAGTGCCTTGACGCTGGACGAGCCGCCCTGAATCACGGTGGTCACATCATCGAAATAACCCGCACCCACTTCCTGCTGATGCGAGACGAAGGTGTAGCCTTGTTCACGTGCTGCAAATTCAGGCTCTTGCACCATCTCGGTGTAGTGCTTCATGCCTTCGCCGTTGGCGTAGGCATGCGCAAACTTGAAGGTGTTGAACCAGTTGATGTGGATGCCGGCCAGCGTGATGAACTGGAACTTGTAGCCCAATGCAGAGAGGTCTTCCTGGAACGAGGCGATCTGCTTGTCGTTGAGGTTCTTCTTCCAGTTGAACGACGGCGAGCAGTTGTATGACAGCAGCTTGCCGGGGCAGGCACCCAGCACGGCCTGCGCAAATTCGCGGGCGAAGCCGATGTCTGGCACGCCGGTCTCGCACCACACCAGGTCAGCGTAGGGCGCGTAGGCAACACCGCGGCTGATGGACTGCTCCAGACCGTTTTTGACGCGGTAGAAGCCTTCTTGCGTGCGCTCACCCGTGAGGAAAGGCTTGTCGTTGGCGTCGTGGTCGGACGTGATGAGGTTGGCAGCTTCTGCGTCGGTACGCGCCAGGATCAGGGTGGGCACGCCCATCACGTCGGCGGCAAAGCGCGCCGAAATGAGCTTCTCGCACGCTTCTTTGGTAGGTACCAGCACCTTGCCGCCCATGTGTCCGCACTTCTTCACCGCTGCGAGCTGGTCTTCGAAGTGCACGCCGGCTGCGCCCGCAGTGATCATGTTCTTCATCAGTTCAAAGGCGTTCAGCACGCCGCCAAAACCGGCTTCAGCATCGGCCACGATCGGCAGGAAGTAGTCGATGAATTCCTGGTCGCCCGGATTGATGCCGCGGCTCCACTGGATTTCGTCGGCACGCTTGAAGGTATTGTTGATGCGGCGAACCATGGTGGGCACCGAGTCATAGGCATACAGCGACTGGTCGGGGTACATGGTTTCCGACGAGTTGCCGTCGGCAGCGACTTGCCAGCCCGACAGGTACACGGCCTCGAGACCAGCCTTGGCCTGCTGCATGGCTTGGCCAGCAGAGATGGCGCCGAATGCATTGACGTAGCCCTTCTTGGAATCGCCATTCACCTTGGCCCACAGCGTTTCCGCGCCGCGCTGCGCCAACGTGTGCTGAGGCTGCAGGCTGCCGCGCAGGCGAACCACATCTTTGGCGCTGTAGCCGCGCTTGACGCCTTTCCAGCGTGGGTTTTGCGCCCAGTCTTTTTCGAGGGCTTCGATCTGTTGATCGCGGCTCAGTTGTTGGGTCAGGGATTGAGGCATGGGGACTCCGGGAGGGTGTTGAAAAGGCGGGCGCATTTCGCGCGGTATGGGCAATACTTTAAGTCTTATAGAAGACTTGCGCAAGCTCTTATGTCTTATAGAAGACTCCAAATATCTCTTGGCAGATCAATGGCTTACCTTCGCTATCTCGAAAAATGGCTTGCGCTTGCTGCTGGCAGGGAGCGCAATTGGTGCACTGCATCATTTCATTTACCGTATGGCATGAACAGTTTTCATCATGCGAAATTCTGGTCGCGGGTGTGAGATCCACCTATCTCCCACGAAATTGACTGAAGCAGAGCGTTCACCCAGTCCCTAATGAAAATCCCGACTTCGGTGCAGAGCGTCTTTCATGCGGCCTAGCAAGGGACTGAAGTCGCGAAAGCGGCTCGCTACCAAATGCCGTACCGTCACGGAGCCGGGGTTGCACTGCCAAAGCCCCTCCACAGCCAACAGCCGTGCACCCAGCAGCACCTCGCGCCACTCCTCCACCAGCGACGGCCAGACAATGACGTTCACTGGCCCGGTCTCGTCTTCTAACGTGACGAACATGGTGCCGCTGGCACTGCCAGGGCGCTGGCGCACTGTCACGATGCCGCAGGCGCGCACTGTCACGCCATCGGGCACGGCTCTGAGTTCAAGCGCTGTGCGAAGGCGCGCTCGCGACAGCCGCGGGCGCAACAGCGCCAGCGGGTGCCTGCGAAGCGTGAGACCGGTGGCGGCGTAATCAAAAACGATCTCTTCGCCTTCGGGTGCGGTCGGCAAAGCCAGCGGCACTTCATGGACCGGCACCTCGCGCAGCAGTTGGGGAGCAGCGTGCTGGGCTGCGGCGTCCCAGGCCTGTTGGCGGCGATGGCCCGAGAGCGGCAGCAGCGCATCGGCACTGGCCAGCAGCTGAAGTTCGGGCGGCTCCAACCGGGCGCGCAAGGCCAGGTCTTCAGTGCTGGAAAACGGACTGCTGCCACGAGCAGCCAAGAGGCGATGGGCGGATTCGCGCTTGAAATGTGCCACCAGGCACAGACCCAACCGAACGCTGGGCTGTTTCAGTGCGCTCCATTGCGCTCCCTCTTTTGCAGCGCCGACTGCGCAAGACATCACCCCTCGCTGTTCAGGCTCCTGCGGCAGGTCTTCCAGCGTGCATTCCCACTCGCTTCGCGTTACGTCTATGGGTTGCACCTTGACGCCGTGGCGGCGCGCGTCCTGCACCAGCTGGGAAGGGCCATAGAAGCCCATGGGCTGAGAGTTCAGCAGCGCCGCCAGAAAACAGGCCGGCTCGTGACATTTCATCCAACTGCTGCTGTAGGCCAATAAGGCAAAACTGTAGGAATGGCTTTCGGGGAAGCCGTATTCGCCGAACCCCAGCATCTGCTGAAAGATGGCCTCGGCAAATTCCTGGCGATAACCGTTGGCCACCATTCCGTCGATCAGTGGTCGCTCAAATTTGTGCACACCTCCGCGCCGTTTCCAGGCGGCCATGGAGCGCCTCAGATCATCGGCCTGGCCGGGGCTGAAGTTGGCTCCGGTAATGGCGATCTGCATGACCTGCTCCTGGAAGATGGGCACGCCCAAGGTACGTCCCACAGCGCCTTCAAGTTGCGGATATTCCAGTGGGGGTTTGCGACCGCGACGCGCCTGCTCGCGAGCGCGAAGATAGGGATGCACCATGCCGCCCTGAATCGGCCCGGGCCGCACGATGGCAACCTGCACCACCAGGTCGTAGAACACGCGCGGCTGCAGGCGCGGCAACATGCTCATCTGGGCACGACTCTCGATCTGGAACACGCCCACGGTATCGGCCGCGCACGCCATGTCGTAGGTAGCCGGGTCGTCTTGCGGGATGTCTGCCAGATCCCAGGGCTGGCCGCGCACCAGGGCGCGCAGATCAAGCGCCCGGCGCAGCGCGCTGAGCATGCCGAGCGCCAGCACGTCGACTTTCATCAGGCCCATCTCGTCCAGATCGTCCTTGTCCCACTGAATGATGGAGCGATCCGCCATGGCCGCGTTTTCGACTGGTACCAAACGGGTGAGCTTGCCCTGGGTCAGCACAAAACCGCCGACGTGCTGGCTCAAATGGCGGGGAAAGCCGCGCAACTGACCGGCGAGCTCCAGCCACAACCGCGCCTTTCGCAAAGAAATGGCGGGAGCTGCGCCCTGCCCTGTGACTTCGCATGCCAAGGCATGCAGGCGCTCGGCGGCGAAATCCTTGTCGAACCAATGGTGCTCACGGGCAAAGGCATCGATCAATGCCTCGGGCACACCCAGCGCCTTGCCCACATCGCGCAGCACGCTGCGGGTGCGGTAGGTGGTGACCACGGCGGCGATGGCGGCGCGCTCTCGCCCGTATTTGGTGTATATGTACTGGATGACTTCTTCGCGCCTCTGGTGCTCAAAATCCACGTCGATGTCGGGTGGCTCGCGGCGCTCGCGGCTGATGAAGCGTTCAAACAGTAGCCGCGACTTGGTAGGGTCGACCGCCGTGATGCCCAGGCAGAAACACACGGCGGAATTGGCAGCCGACCCGCGCCCTTGGCACAGGATGCCTTGGCTGCGCGCGAAACGCACGATGTCGTGCACCGTGAGGAAATACATCTCATAGCGGCAATCGGCAATCAGCACGAGTTCATGCTCGATCTGCTTTTGTACGGTCTCAGGCACGCCCATCGGGTAACGACTGGCAGCGCCTTGCTGCGTCAGCCAAGCGAGGCCTTGTGAAGCTGTCATGCCTGTGGGCACAGCCTCCAGCGGATAGCGGTAGCGAATTTCATCCAGCCCGAACTGGCAGCGCGATGCCACTTCCAAGGTGGCTTCAAGCAGACTGGCGGGGTAGATGTCCGCCAGCCGCTGGCGAGAGCGCAAGTGGCGCTCGGCGTTGGATTGAAGATCCTGACCGCACTGCGCCACCGGGCGGCCGAGGCGGATCGCCGCAATGGTGTCCTGCAGCGGCTTGCGCGAGCGCACGTGCATGTGCACATCGCCGGCGGCCACCAGGCGCAACCCTTCCTGGTCGGCCACCTGCTGCAAAGCCTGAAGCCAAGCGGCGTCGTCTGATGCCAGCAGCAACTCTGCCACCAGCCAAAATTTTATACAAAAAAGGTCTCTAGCGCTTGCTACACAAGCGCTGATAGCTACAAAATCAGGATCATTCTGGGCATTGCGCTCTGGCACCAGCAGCAGCTCGCAGTGGTGCAATTGCGCCAGCTGCTCCTTGGCAGCGTCCATGCAGTAGTGCCCTTTCTCAGCGCCGCGCCGCGCTGCGGTGATGCATTCGCACAGGTTGCCCCAGCCCTCCAGGTTGCGCGCCAGAACCACCATGGAAAAACCGGGAAAGCGAAATTCGCTGCCCAAGAGCAGCCTCAAGCCGCAGGCCTTAGCCGCCACATGTGCCCGCACCACGCCCGCCACCGAGCATTCGTCGGTCCGCGCCAACGCGCGATACCCCAGCGCCGCAGCGCGCTCCACCAGTTCTTCAGGTTGCGAGGCGCCACGTTGAAAACTGAAGCAGCTCAGGCAGTGCAGCTCGGCGTATTCGGGTGCGGGGGCTGAGGGCGCTGGGAGCACTGCCGCCTTCGCATTCGCTGGTGGCGTTGATGCCGCCG